>NZ_QPEL01000198.1:0-8510 GCF_008368965.1 Bacillus sp. AY2-1
TCCTTGTATTATACAAGAAATACCCTATAGAATAGACTTTTTTCAAGTGTCTATTCTATAGGGTACATTTTATTTTCATTTACTTCCTTTTTCCATATCATTGTGAATATAGGTATGCTTTTTCCTTTAGGAATTTTATTCCCTTTATTTAGTAAGGTTTTTCAAAAAACAAAATGGATGTTAATTATCTCAATTATAGCAAGTTTATTGATTGAAATTCTTGAATTTACACTGCAACGAGGAAGTATGGAACTAGCAGATTTACTTCATAATACTTTAGGCATGATGCTAGGATATTCTTTGTTAAACATAGTTCTTATATTTTTGAAAAAAAATGAAACAGATACAAAAATAATCAAATATTTATATCTGCCCATTACAGTAAGTTTCGTCGCACTCGGAATAATGATTTCGTATCAAATGAAGGAATTTGGAAATATGCCTATTGATCCTATTACAAAAAATGATATGTCTCAAGTTACTATAAAAACATCAATAGAGTTAAAAGATGAAGGGGAAAAAATGCCTGTTTACAAATATTATGGTACAAAAAAATCACATGTTCGAGATGTTGAAATTCTTTCTCCAAAGGAAGCATTTCAAAAACTGAAACAAGGAGAATTTGATCCTATAGGATCTTTCAAAGCAGGTGATACATTATTCATCACAAAATATAATATAGATTACTATACTGATACAAAAGGTTTCTCACAGCCTATATATGTTTTTGAAGTCGACTTAAATGGTAGGGATAGTTGGTTTCAACCTATTTCTGCAAAGAAATAACGTAAATTAGGTTTTGTTGCAAAGTTTTTTAAGAAATAAACAGAGATCTGAATGTATGAAGAAATATTATGAAGAGCATGAGGATTGGTATGGAAATGAGACGGAAGCAGTTAAGCAACGATATGAGTGGTTAGAAGAAACTTGCCGACTTGAAATGAAATCGTTTGAAGAATTGCAATATAAACGAATTACTGGAACGGATGGAGAAAAAAGATTCATTAATGACTTTGGTGATTATTTTAAACATTATGGTATAGAAACTTATGATATGGCTTGGGTAGAAAAAGAATGTGTAAACGTGGCGTTCTTCTTCATTTTAGATGAAGCTAAACAGTATCAAAAATATTATGCTCATAACCTTGTGAAATCAAGAATCTATACCTATTTGGTTAGATACGACAATAGAGGAGACTTCACTCATTTCCGTGATTTGTTATTGAAAATGGGACAAGAGTTAAATAAAGAAACAGTAACTTTATAACAAAATAGTTATTTCAATTGAAAAGAGCACCATTTGCCCTAACAGTGCTCTTTGAGCAAGAACTATACTTTGTATTTTTTACAGTCCGTATAAATATATGGAAGTTAAAAATAAAGAGTATCTTGTACAGCTCTCCTTATACCTAATTATAAATGTTTATGCTCAATCTTAGATTTCTTGCTTGGAGGAATAAAATCATCTTGAACAAAGTTTATATAAATAATCCTGCAAATCATTGCAATATAAAACACTGCACCAAAGAAGATAAAAATGTATTTAAATGTCTTGTTCATATTGGTACCGTCCTAAAAGGAACTAATTTGGATTTTAATATTGTATGTAAAAAGGGTGCGTTTATACAAGAGAAAGGTAGCTAGCAAAAATAAACCATAATCTTTACATGAATAAAAGAAGCCCTGTTTATCAACGGGGCTTCTAAGGGTAAATGTCAAGTAATGACGTACTCGACTAATTAACCATATCATGAATTTTTTGGTAGAAACACTGGTAAATTCGTCCAAATAGGTGAGGGCATGATTTGAAATTAAAAATATAAACCTTTGCCCACTGGCTGAACAGTTTCGAGCACAGTATCAACCATTTCTTCATTAATTAGGGTTCTTATAATCCAAGCTGAGAGGTCTTGTGCAGCAAAGCAACCTGCAGCAGTCGAAATATTGCCTTCGTTTACGAAACTTTGTTCAATAACGTCTACATCAAATTCTTTAAGTTGTTCTACTACGGATGGATATGTAGTTGCTTTTTTGCCAGTTAATAATTTTTTAGCTCCTAGTAGTAGTGAGCCAGAACACATAGAGCCTATTAATTGTTTTTGAGGATCTACACGAATGTTATTAAGATATTGTTGATTTTTATATAAATCTTGTACACCCTTACCACTTGCAAATACTACAGCTTCAGCAGAAGGGATATCGGATATGCTTCCTGTCATGGGTATACGTAAACCAGACATGGATACATGAGTTTTTTTTGTTCCTAATAATTGGACCTCCCAATCAGAAATACCACCAACTAGACGTACACGATTTAATAAATCCCATGGTAAAAAAACATCGATATCAGTGAAATTATCGAAACAAACTATTGAAATTTTCATTCTCTAACCCTCCAAAAAAATAAATTGTTTGAAGAATTTAAATTATAACACTTTCAAGTGTGATTAGTGAGGTTTAAATTTTTTCATTAACTATAGTAGATAGGAAAAAGTGTATAGGATTGTAGAGAACCATCACAAAAATTTCATTTTGTATTAAGTTGGAACATAAAAAGAGAACTTAGTAAAGTGCTCTCATGACGAGACCCATTTTATAACGACTATTTTATAAAGAAAGGAACTCAGGATATTATATGTGCGCCAGTCAATTGAGTATCTTGTATAAATAAAGAGCAGCTAGCAAAAGCTAACTGCTCATATAAGGAAATCGGAGAAAGATAACCATGTTTCTACATCATTGACGAAATATTGAGTTTTATTCATAAAGAACTACGATTAACTTAGTGCATAGCCCACAATCAAGGTTAGTATTAAAAACAATGATAATAACAATGTTAAGTAGAACTGTTACTATGCTTCTAAGCATTGATATCCAATTGTACACTATATAAAACAGTAAAATAAATATCCGATCCCTTATCGTACAAGGAATCGGATATTTTGTGTCTAAATTATGTCCAAACGTACAATTTTTTTGATATGGTGACCCCATCGCTAGCAACTTAAGAAACAAATTCGTCCCCAAAACGATAAAATTAAACGTTTGTACTATAAAAAATATAGAATTTCTGTTTAGGGGATACTTTAAAATCTTAGCTTAATGGGTATGTGGTGCTACTCTATGTCCCAAAATTTATCTTCTATTACGTCAAAAAGAATATCATCTAAATTACCACCACCTGCTAATTCCCATTTCAAAAACCTTGTGCCTTCGGGTAAACTTGCAGTGCTAAATAACTGATCTGGATATATAGTTGTCACCAATTGTCTGTTTTTGATATTCATGTTCATAGCCCCTTTTCCGAATACACATCAATTAATAAAATATATATTTTTTAGAGGTATTTAGATATTGATAAAGTCTACAAAAAATTTATTATTGGTAACTGTAAAAACATAAAGAGTGTCTTGGGAATTAATTTTCAATTTGAAATTTTTTAATTATTTATAAAGGTATACATTTAAGGGAATTACTTATATTCCAAAAAATTAAGGATTATCATGTTCTTTTTAAAGTATTGGTATATCCAGTTTTAGGTGATTAGTTACAGGTACCTGGAAATTTTCTTGGTAGAATATAATGTGTTAATATTTTGACATTTTTATGTGTTTTATACGTCTTATTATAATAAATGTATTAAAATCTTTCTTTTTCTCATACATTCATTTGATTATTCTTCTTATCAATTGAATCAAAACATATCCACTATCTTATATAAATGAGTATTTTCATGTTAAATTGTGTAAATATGTGTAGATAGATAATATAAATATATAAGTAATAGATATTACTTATATATTTTAATTATCTAGAAATATAGCGGAGGGATAGTATGAAAAGGGGACAAAAACAAAATACAAAAAATTTAGTTATGATAACTGCTACATTATCTATGTTTGTTACTGGAATAACGCCTTCATTAGGAGTCTTTGCGGAGGAACAAGCACAGCAACAGAAAATGTCTACGGTGTTAGCAAATAAAAGTATCATTGAAAGCAGAGTATTTACAGTACCGGGGAAAGGGGATGTTGAGGCACTGAAACAACAGGAAAGAAAAAGTTACACCTTCAGTCCATATGAGCCTACTGGTTTATATGCAAAGCCAAATGAACAAATAACAATTACGGTAGAAGGAGATCAAAATATTGAAGTATATATTGGAACATATTCGTATGATGGTTCTTGGAGGGAAGACCCTAAAGTTAAATCCTTTACATTAAAGCCTGGTTCAAACACCATAGAATCTCCTAATGGTGGAATGATTTATTTTTATAATAAACAACAAGGTGGTACCATTCGAACAACAGTCACAACAGGTGGAACGACTACGCCTTTCTTTGAACTAGGAAAGCATACGAAACAAGATTTAATAAACATGCTGGACCAATATCCGAATGCACATGCAGTAGAGTTAAAAGGGGAGCGCGTATTAATAACCGCTAGTCCCGCTCGTGTAAAAAAATATTTGATAGGTTCTAATACAGATCCTGCCCAATTATTAAAAAAAATGGATGAAGCTACTAGAATTCAAGATAAAATATCCGGTTTATCTGAAGAACAAGTAGATAAGCATTATATTCATTATGTGGAAGACAATCATTCTCTTGGTTATTATATGTATGTGTATCCAAATAGAACTGCATATGTGGAAGATGCAATTCAATATGTATTGGATATCAATAAATATACAAAGGATGGGTGGGGACCTTGGCATGAGGCGGGGCATATGAGACAACAAAGCCCTTGGAATTTTTATAATATGGCAGAGGTCCAAGTTAACTTATATAGTCTTGCTGTAGAAAAAGCATTTACATCTAATCAACCTATTAGATTACAACAAGAGGGCGCTTATACTAAGGCATTTCAATATTTAGAACAACCTAATAAAAATTATGATGAAATTAATGACCTTTTTGTTAAAGTTGTAATGCTTTGGCAATTACAACTAGCGTATGGAGAAGACTTCTATCCTAAGTTGCATCAGCTGTATAGAGACATGCCTTCAAATGAGATTCCACAAACTGATGAAACGAAGAAACAATTATTTATGATTACAGCATCAAAGGCAGCAAAACAAAATTTAATTCCGTTTTTTGAGAAATGGGGATTACGCCCAAATAATGATACACTTCAAAAAGTAGAGGCACTAGGTTATCCAAACTTAACCGCTGAAATTTGGAAAAGTACAGATTCTAATCCAGTTAAGCCAGATGCGCCGAATTTTTCGAATATTTTAGAAGGAAACCAGTTTGCCTGGTCGTTGAAAGGGATTGGAGATTTTGAGTTCGCAAAAGTGAATTTAAATAAAGCAACAGAAGAAATACAAATTGATTTAAAAGCAGGTATACCACATAACTACTTTGATAGTACATATGCAAATATTAAAGTACAAAATGCATCAGGAAAAGTAGTATACAATAAAGTCATTTATGGAAACAAACAACAAAATGCTGAATCGCAAAAAGTTCCAGTCAAAGTAAGCGATTATATTGAATTAACACATCTAGAAGGTGTGCATAGAGCTACTATTACAAATGTGGAAAAAAACATCCAAGAAAGTTTTGGGAACAAAGCGGTGTATGAGATTACAAAAGAGGGATTGAAGAAAGTAGATAAAATTGTTAATCCGGAACCAGATACAGAAGTTCCCACACAGCCACAAGGATTATCCGCAAGCAACGTTACTTCTAACAGTGTAGAGCTAAAATGGAATCCTTCTACAGATAATGTAGGTGTAAAAGAATATCAGGTATTACGTGATGGACAACTAATTCAGACGGTACAAGGAACGACGTTTATTGATCAAAATCTAATAGTTAATAAGGAATATAAATATGCAGTGAAAGCTGTAGATGCAGCTGGAAATACATCAATTCAAAGTAACATTCTCCCGATAAAAACAAAAGATCAAAATGTATCTTATGAAAAATGGAATCCAAAGAAGGCATATACAAAGGGCGATAAAGTGGAACATCAAGGGGCAGTGTATGAAGCGGTTCAAAATCATCAAGGAAATGGTGACCCAAATTGGATATTTGCGTTATCTTTATGGAAACCACTTACAATCAAATAACATGTAAGAATCAGATGTGAAGATAGAAAAACATAAAATGGGGGCAGTATTTTAAAGATTTACTGGATGTTGCTTGAATTTTAATAGATTTCTCTACTAAGTTATTATTCAATAATAAAAATTAGAAAAGGATGTAGATTAGTGATTAGTCAGAAAATGAAGAAAAGATTTAATAAAGTTATTATAATGACCGCAGCATGTAGCATGTTTTCTATGTTTGGAACGTCTATTTCGCATACTAAAGCTGCAACACATTCAGCTGCTCCAGCAGTTTATGTGAGTCCCCAAAATATATCTGCCTCAGATATTATTAGTATAGACTGGTCACCAGTTCAGACTCCACCTTATACGTACTGGGCTGTACACAACTGGAATGCAGGTGGTGAAGCTGGAGGATATGCTGGTTTTCAACAACAAAGTGGGTTTGATGAAAATGGAAAACGTACTTTACATTTTGCCTTATGGGATCCAATTTCCTCTAAAGAAGCAATAAAGGCCGAATACTTATCTCCGAATTCGCAAGCTGGACCCTTTGGAGGAGAAGGAACAGGAATGAAGGTTCAAACAACTTATGGTTGGAAAGACTACAATTGGTACAGAATGACAATGCGTTCATGGCAAGAAAATGGTCATACTAAATTTGGACAATGGATGAAAGATGTAACAAAGAATAAATGGCATCAAATTGCAATTATGGACTTTCCGGTTGCTAATGTTGCATTTAATCATGGATTAGGAATGTTTCAAGAAGACTGGGCTGATAGTGGACAGAATGTTCGAGAAGCGCGCCTAAAAAATGGTTATAGCCGAAAATTAGTTGATAAACAATGGAGTTCTTGGAATAATCAAAGCATTTCTGGAACGCATGATAATACTTATCAATATGATGGAGGAGCTACTTCAGAATATGTATGGGTCAAAGCAGGAGGTAATACGCAGTCTACTATTGGGTCAGGAAAAATATTCACGCTAAATCAACCTACTCAACCTGAAATAGGAAAACTAGATTTTGATATCCAATCTATATATTATGAAAACGAAAAATTAAATGTATCTTGGAAACTAAAAGAAAATAGTACACCGCAATTTAAGGGAAAAATTGAAATTTATAACAATGAAAATATGACGGGCCAACCTATTAACGTAATTGATGATATTAAATCTTATCAAAATGGAATCAGTCAATCTATATCATTACCAACAAATGCTTATGCAAAAATTGTATTAACGGATATATTTGATCAAACTGTTGAGAAAAAGGTACAAATCAAAAATGAATCTCCAAACATTTTTGAAGGTAATGAATTTGCATGGTCGCTGAAAGGGATTGGAGATTTTGAATTTGCGAAAGTAAATTTAAATAAATCAACAGAAGAAATGCAAATAGATCTAAAAGCAGGTGTACCACATGACTACTTTGATAGTACATATGCAAGTATTAAAGTGCAAAACACATCAGGTAAAGTGGTCTATAACAAAGAGATTTATGGAAACAAACAGCAAAATGCTGAATCACAAAAAGTTCCAGTCAAAGTAGGCGATTATTTAGAGTTTACACATCTAGAAGGTGTACATAGAGCTACTCTTACAAATGTAGATAATAGTAAACAAGAGAGCTTTGGAAAAAAAGCCATATATGAAGTTACAAAGGAAGGTCTGAAGAAAGTAGAAAAAATGCCAGAAGTAACAATTTTAGAAGGAAACAAGTTTGCATGGTCATTAAAAGGATATAGTGATAGAGAAATTGCAAAAGTAGATTATGATAAAACGGTAGAAGAGATGAAGGTAAAACTAGAAGCAGGTGTACCACATTCCTATTTTGCTAGTACATATGCGAGTATTAAGGTCCAGAATTCTTCTGGTAACGTTCTGTACAATAAGGAAATCGTGGGAAATAAACAACAAAATGCTGAAAGCCAAACTGTGTCCATCAAGGTAGGGGATTACATTGAATTTACCCATATAGAAGGAGAAGCAACAAAGGAAAAAACGCGAGCAACTTTAATTAACCTTGAAAATAACAAAAATGAAACCATTGGAAAAACAGCAAGATATCAAGTTACAAAAGAAGGCTTGAAGAAAGTAGAGAAAATGCCAGAAACAACGGTTTTAGATGGAAATCAATTCGCTTGGTCATTAAAGGGATATAATGATCGAGAAATCGCGAAAATAGAATATAACAAAGCAACAGAAAAAATGCAGATTAAATTAGAAGCGGGTATCCCCCATTCTTATTTTACTAATACGTATGCAAGCATTAAAGTCCAGAATTCATCCGGTAATATTTTGTACAATAAAGACATTATAGGAAATAGACAACAATCTGCCAAACCGTTTCAGTCAAAGTAGGGGATTGTATTGAGTTTACTCATATAGAGGGAGAAGCACAAAAGGAAAAGACACGCGCCACACTTACTAATCTTGAGAATAGTAA
>NZ_QPEL01000198.1:8528-8779 GCF_008368965.1 Bacillus sp. AY2-1
AATCTGATGAGAGCAAAACCGTACCAGTCAAAGCAAGGGAGGGGATTGAATTGACTCAAATAAAAGAAAAAGAAAAAAACAAAAAGAAACGACCCACACCAAACAAACTTGAGAATAGTAAACAGGAGTATATGGGAAAGAAAAGAATATATCAGGTTACCTCTATGGGATTATTAATAAAGTCATAGATTTTACTACAAAAGTTAAATTATAGATTTATATATTATATAAAAATTTTAACCATTATACGT
>NZ_QPEL01000199.1:0-4809 GCF_008368965.1 Bacillus sp. AY2-1
ACTTAAGATTTTAAAGTAGCTCTTAAACAAAAAACTTCTTTTTTTAATTGATTCATAGTAAACAAGAAAGGTTGGCAAATTAACAACTAAAGAGATTTCTTCAGGTAAGCTAATAAGTAATCTATCAAAAGGTCCTTTACAAAATTTATACATAAGTCAATTATAAGATCATGTAAATTTAAAATTATGTAAATGTTATACATTTTTGTAAAAGACATTCATTGACACTTGCGTATATAAGTAACTATACTCGTTACATCAAATTGAATGTGTGATAATACGATTTTATTATTATTACAAACATGTAAATATAAAGATAGAAAATCCCAATTTGATAAATAGAATGGTAGAGGTGTGTATTTTTATGAAGCGCAAATTAATTACAACAGGTATCCTTGCAGGAGCTATATTATCTTATTCTTCTAATATTTTAGCGGATACTCACAAATTTCCTGATGTTCCCAAGTGGGCAGAGCAATCTGTAAACTATTTAGTGGATAAACAAGTCATAATTGGTTATCCAGATGGAACTTTTGGTTCACATGATTCATTAGACAGAGCTTCCGCTACGAAAATTATGACAAAAGTATTAGGTATACAAATTGACTTTGATGCAAAACCATCCTTTACAGATGCACAAAGCCATTGGGCTACCCCTTATATCGCTGCAGCTGAAAAAGCTGGCATTGTTAAAGGCGAAGGGAATGGCCTTTTCAATCCATCCGGTAAAGTAACTCGCGCTGCCATGGCGACGATGCTAGTAAATGCTTATAAATTACAAGGTACAGCAAATAATAATGACCAAGGTAAATTTGAGGATTTAAAAGGACATTGGGGAGAAAAGTATGCCAATATTTTAATTGACTTAAATATTTCCAATGGTACGGATAATGGCTGGCAACCAAATAGGTCTATAACACGCGCTGAAGCCGCTCAACTTACTGCTAAAACAGATATGTTACAACAAAATCAAAATAATGGTTTAAAAGACAAAGAAATCATTACTGCTACTTCGTATGAGGATTTAAATTTAACAGTGGCTTCGAAAATTACAGCCCAAGAGATTGATAGTTTTATTGCAAAATACCATTCAGATAGTCCGTTAGTTGGACATGGGCAAGACTTTATTAATGCGCAAAATCAATACGGTGTCAATGCACAGTATTTAGCAGCACATGCAATTTTAGAGTCTGGATATGGAAAATCAGAAATCGCATATCGAAAACACAATTTATTTGGGTTACGCGCGTATGATAAGGATCCGTTTAAATATGCAAAATATTTACCAACCTACGGTGACAGTATTGCTTATAATGCCAATTATGTACGAGAAAGATATTTAGAAGAAGATGGCATGCATTATAATGGACCAACATTAGCTGGTATGAACGTAAAATATGCATCAGACAAAGGCTGGGCTGGAAAAATTGCAAATATTATGGAACGTATTAAACCTTTCCGTGGGGAAGACTATACATCTGCAAAAAAATTACCAAAAAATCCTGAAACATTAGATGTTGAAGCGTTATCTAATAACATTCTATATAACATGTATGAAGATGGGACAACAGCAAATGTTGTATCAACAGCTGCTTATTACCATGTACCGTATCCATTTAGCTTAAAAATTAAAAGTAAATCAGATGTAGCAGTCGAGGAAAATAAAGTTGGTACAGTAACTCGTGGAACAAACATCTTTATTTATCGTGAAGATCCAAATGGATGGGTGGAATTCTCTTTTGACACTACTGGAGAAAAATACTGGACATTAAAAAGTAAATTAAGTATGTAATTAGAAAGGTCTCTTTCACTACTCATAATCGTTTAGATTTAAATGACATATAATTATGAGACAAGTTTTTTACTTTTTTAAATATAGTTATGTACACAAAAAAGTTAGAGAATTATTTTCTCTAACTTTTATGCGCTAGTACTTGAAATTAAAAAGATGGTGGGGTTACTCCAAATATAACAGTGACTTTGTGTAAAGAAGTGTTTTCCCATTTATGTTTTACGTATGGTGGGATTTTAACACTATCACCTGGGTTAAGAAGTAAAACCTCATCATTTAGATATAGTTTTACTTGTCCTTCCATAACAAATGCTATTTCTTCACCTTTATGTGCCATAGGCTCCATAGAAGAAGCGGTTTGAGGTAACAGATTCATTAAAGCTAATTCCAGTGATCCATCTAAATTAGGTGATAATAACTCATACGAAACATTGCCGCTTTCAGGAAAAGTTATTTTTTTTCTTTGGTTAGCTCTTACAACTAATTCTTCTGTACTGGTATCCTCTAAGAAAAAATTAAACAATGGGATATTTAATGCTACAGAAATTAATTTTAGTGTTTGTAATGATGGATTTGTGATTCCTTTCTCAATTTGACTTAACATGGAAGGTGTTATATCAGCTAACTCTGCTAAACGTTTACTGGTTAATCCGGCACCTTTTCTAAATGCCATAATTTTTTGACCAACATTAATATTGTTCATATATGTAATCCCCTTTAAATAAGTAAATAAAGTTAAAATTAATTTTATTCACTTATACTAAACATGTTGTTAATATACTTAATTATAATAAAGTATGATTAATTTTCAAGCACCTGCATAGTTGTGAGAATAGTAAATAAGACGAGAAATGATTGATACTTATTTTTCCATGTGAACTATTAAGTATGATGACCTGATTATATGATTGAATTTCTGTATAAGATTTTGGGATTGACAATAATGCAATAGCGGATGGACTGGCACTTGGAATAGCATCTGGGTTTGTAGGGGAAGCAATGGAACCATTTTTATGTGGGGCATATACAGTTGGTGATAATCATTTATAT
The DNA here is from genome assembly GCF_008368965.1 of Bacillus sp. AY2-1. NCBI lineage: Bacteria > Bacillati > Bacillota > Bacilli > Caryophanales > Bacillaceae > Bacillus > Bacillus sp. AY2-1. The sequence goes on from NZ_QPEL01000199.1 coordinate 2,843, forward strand.
AAACTATTAAAAAAAATAGTGGGTAAAGAGGTTATTTAGCTAGAACCAACAATATTAGCAGGAATGATTAGACCTATTAAATTGCATAAAGTGGGGGGAGAGGCTCTTTACAAAATAATGATTTAAAACATAAATTGAATCAAGGTACACAAATTGTATAGAGAGCAGGAGGAAGTGTGATTCCAAAAAAAGTAATGGAAGAAAATACAAGCAAACAGATTCTCAGTTAATTAAAAAGAAGTTCTAATAAATAAATAAATAAATGACAACATATGAGTAAACACCAATGCTTTATTATAAAATTTTTTAGGAAGTGAAAACATTATGAAATCAGCTTTAACTAACATTATAATCTCCTTGATTCTTGCAGTAGGAGGGGTCATTTCGCTTTTGTTTACTTTAATGGGAGGTCAAGATTGGATCTGGGATTGGGTAGGGTTATTACTGGCATATCTATCTTTGGGCATTTTAATAGGCTTATATAATAAAACTGTGGATCACAAAACATTATCTAGAATATTAAAAAGAATTTTGTTTATTTCCTTTAATTCTACAGTATTAGGAATAATAATAGGGATAACATGCCAACTATTAGGAAAGGCGAATCTTACTATAATGATGTATTATTGGTTGATAATGTTATTACTACATTTCATTACTATAATAACATTAGTTATCCTAGTATTTGTACATCAAAATAGTCAAAATTACAGCCTGTTATATACATTTATTGTAATTTTAAACATTTTCCTTACCCTAGGACCAGTATTATATCCTTTGGTTCTAACTATCATAGGAAATGGCATGAATGCTAGTGCAGGACACTAATTTTTACCTATATAGATTATTAAAATAAGTAATCCAAAAGTGACATTGGTTAAGTTAAAGAACTTTATAAGCTAATAGGATAATATAACTAAACAACATAAAGTGAAATAATAGGATAGAAAGAAGATTATAATATGAAAATTAAGCTTAAGAAAAAAAGAATTATAAGTGTATTGTTGGCTATTACATTAGTAGCAATAGGGTATTACATGTTTCAATCTATTACGAATCCTAAGCTGGTAAATGCGAAAGAGGCAAATAGTGTTCAACAAGTGAGCAGTCTACCTAAAAATGAATTGAAAAAATCGATACCTAATCGTTTTGATGGTAAAGAAAGAAAAGTTGCATATTTAACTTTTGATGATGGACCAGGAAAATATACAGCTAATCTATTAGATGTATTAAAGAAAAATGATGTGAAAGCAACATTCTTTTTAATTGGCGATAATGTGAAAAGGTTCCCAGATTTAGTGAAACGAGAGCATGTAGAGAACCATTATGTGGGTATGCATAGTATGACACATAATTTTAAAAAGTTATACACCAATCAGGAATATGTTAAGGAAATGAAAGAGGATCAATCTTTAATTAGAAATGTTATTGGAAACTCCCCGAAATTAACACGCCCACCATATGGATCAATGCCTGGATTAAATGAATCACTTCGAAATGAAGTGGTCGGAAATAATTTAAAAGTATGGGATTGGACAATTGACTCTCTAGATTGGAAATATAATAAACTACCTGTGGATGTAGCGGCCGCAAAAATTGTTCAAAATGTCTTAGCAGGTGCGACGTCTTCAAAGGAAATTGTTTTAATGCACGATATTCATCCACAATCTGTTGCGGCTGTTCCAGCAATTATAAAAGGATTAAAAGAAAAAGGGTATGAATTTGAAGCTTATGATGAGAACAATCATTTTCCAATAAACTTCTGGCATGATAGCCGGATATAAAAGTATTTATGAGTTAAATGAATGGAATAAGAAATTGATATAGGGTTTAAATATATGTAAGAGCGCGTTGATCTAAATATATACCAACACGCTCTTTATTTATTTTTTATTATTTAAATGTAAGTATAGGGTTTTTATTGTATATAAATAATTAAATGTTTTTTATTTTTATACAATAAATTA
>NZ_QPEL01000002.1:0-559 GCF_008368965.1 Bacillus sp. AY2-1
GATCGAAATTGCAACCAAGATACCTCACTAATTGCTTTTGCTAACTTATGATTTTTTAACATATTCGATACTTGCAAATCCTCTATACCGATAACATCGTGGTTTTTGATGATTTCAGTTGAGATTTTGTCCAAGTAATCTTTTCTAGCATTTGATATGTATTCATGAATTCTAGCTATCTTTACTCGTTGTTTATTCCAGCGAGAAGATCCTTTCATTCTTCTAGAAAGAACACGCTGTGCTTTCGCCAACTTATCTTCTAATGATCGGAAAAAATTCGGATTTTTATAGTGTGTTCCATTTGACAAAATAGCGAAATCTTTTAGTCCTACATCTATTCCAATGTAAGAATGTGTTTTCGGAAGTTCTTGTACTTCTGTTTCAACTAATAGTGACACAAAATATCTACCAGAAGGGTTCCGTCTAACTGTAGCATTTACAATACGTCCCTCTACTTCACGACTTTTGGCAAATCGAACAAGGCCTAGTTTCGGCAACTTTATTTTATTCCCTATAATGGCAATGTTTTCATTTGTTTGTTTTGTGGTATAAGATTGTA
>NZ_QPEL01000020.1:0-97252 GCF_008368965.1 Bacillus sp. AY2-1
AAAATAGCTCCCCTATACAGGAATTTACCTTTTTATTTTTCTTGAAGTTTGTCATAATAATATTATTGTCTCAGTTTTCTTATACAAGGAGAGTTGTATTTATGTCGTTTTCATGGAAACGTTTCTTACAAATCGGGAAAATTATCTTCCCATTTGTTGTATTAACAATTGTATTCTTTCAAGCAAAAAAAGAATTAGCGGGCATTTCTTTTTTAGAAGCGATTGATACAATTAAAAACATTCCAACTGGAGGAGTCTTTTTAGCAATTACACTTGGTGCATTCGCTGTATCAACAATGTTCTTTTATGACTATGTTATGCTTCGTTACTTAAAAGCTGATATCCCTGTCCAAAAGATTTTCCGTATCTCGTGGATTGCTAATACTTTAAATGGATTTATCGGGTTTGGTGGTCTAGTTGGAGCTGGCGTACGCACAATGCTTTATCGTCCATACATAAAAGAAAATGGAAAACTTATTAAAAGTATCGCTTGGATGACAACTGCCTTTATTAATGGATTAGCCATTCTTTCATTTCTTGGTCTTATCGGAATATTAGACACGAGATTTATTTTGCATGAAAAACCATGGCTATGGCCTGTTCTTATCTTCTTTGCTCTTTTCGTCCCTATATATATCGGATTTTCTAAATTAAAAAATAGAAAAGCGATGCAAACAGAGGGACAAGAAGAAGAGGAGAAAAACCCAACTGTTTTATACTCATTAGTTTCATTAGTCGAATGGGTATCTGCTGGTATTGTTATGTACGTCATATTACTATTATTTGGAATTGAAATCGAATTCCAAAAGTTTTTAGGCGTATATGTCATTGCTGCTTTAGCTGGTGTCGTTAGTCTTGTTCCTGGTGGTCTTGGATCATTTGATCTTGTCTTCTTAACTGGGCTTGGGCAATACGGCATCGATACAGGTGTTTTGCTTCCTGCTATGTTATTATATCGTCTCGTCTATTACATCTTACCATTCTGCCTTGGTCTCATTTTTGCAGCTTTTGACATGACAGGAGTAGCCATTAAAAAGTTTGAAGATAAACCCTTTATTGCGCCTGCATTAGAGACAACTGGTGTTATATGGACTTTGCAGCGTGACTTTCTAGGAAAGTTAGGTTCTTGGGCATCTGCTGCTTTAACAGTATTTGCTGGCTTAATGGTTATTTTATCAACTATTCTACCGACAAGTATAAATCGGGCACACGCCTTACATATTCTAGCTCCAAAACATCTTATTCAATTTTCTTTTAGCTTATCGCTAACATTCGGTATTCTCCTCCTCATTCTTTCACGAGGGATATATTACGGAACAAAACGTTCTTATTATATGACGATTGTTTCTTTAATTGGAGCGGCTATTTTTAATACACTAAAAGGAATTGATGTTGAAGAAACTTTTATTTTATTAATCGTACTCGCTGTATTGTATATGCTTCGTAAAAGGTTTGTACGTGAGAAAATGGAAGTCTCACTTTCCGATATCGTAAAAGTTTTTATATTCCTACTTGTAACGTTATATTTATATAAAAACTTAGGTATTTTATTTGCAAGTGCAAAAGAAGCTTTCCAACCTGATTTTGTCGTTCGTAATATTACACAAGTGAAACGAAGTGCATTAGCAGCTGCCTTTTTTGTTCCTACTTTTTTACTAATTGGTTCACTCATTGCAAATCGTTATCGAAATGAATTTCCCGGGCAACCAGCTAATGATAAAAGATTACAAAACTTCTTAGATGAACATGGTGGAAATGTACTTAGTCATTTAGGTTTTTTAGGAGATAAACAGTTCTTTTTCAGTAGTGATGGAAAAGCACTCATTCTCTTCTCAATAACTGGAAAACGACTTATTGTACTAGGTGATCCAATCGGGGACCCTTCCTCCTATCGTACTGTATTGCAAGAGTTTTTAGCTGAGGCTGATCGATTTGGATACATTTGTGTATTCTACCAAATTGAAAGTAAATGGATGAGTTTATATCACGATTTTGGTTATAACTTCTTTAAGCTCGGTGAAGAAGCTGTTGTTGATTTAAATACATTTACAATAACAGGAAAGAAACGCGCTGGCATGCGAGCTACTTTCAACCGTTTTGAAAGAGAAGGCTATACATTCTCTATTCATGAGCCACCTTTCTCAGACGAATTATATGAAGAGTTAAGAAAAGTTTCAGATGCATGGCTTGGTGGAAAAAAAGAGAAAGGTTTTTCACTCGGATACTTCGATCGTGAATATATTAGTCGCGCTCCCATTGCAACATTATCTGATGCGGATGGAAAAATTATTGCATTCACAACATTCATGCCCGTATATCAAAACGGATCATTATCTGTCGATTTAATGCGATATTATCCAGATGCGCCTAGCGGCATTATGGACGCAATTTTCATCCACTTATTCCAATGGGCAAAAGAAAATGAATACCACTCCTTTAATATTGGTATGGCACCACTTTCAAATGTTGGTTTATCCACACAGTCTTTCTGGTCTGAACGAGTGGCTGCTGCAATCTTTAATAACGTTCGTTATACGTATAGTTTCAGCGGATTACGACATTTTAAAGAAAAATATAAACCAGCATGGAGCGGTAAATATTTAGCATTTAGGAAGAATCATTCTTTACCAATTACAATGCTCTCTGTAACAAAATTAATAGGAAAAAGAAAAAACAGCTAAATTCTTAGCTGTTTTTTCTTTTTTGAACTTGTACAATAAATTCTTTTTCATATTTCTTACCATTTATATAGAAATTCCCCCACATTTTATACGTACCCTCGGCAGGAAATGTAATACGGTATTGTAATTGTTCATCCGTATCCACAGGCATAGCGTATAAAAAGTTCTCCTTCGTTTCATCCACGATATAGAGTGACTCTACTTCTCCTCTCTCTGAATGTAATTTCAATTTTTCACCCTTTTTCGCTTGAAACTGAAATGTTAACGTAACTGGTTCATTCGGATGTAATGCGCCAAATAAAAGAGAAACTTCATACTCCCCTATTTTTTTTGTAAGTACACTGTCGATTGGAAATTTCACTTTTTTCTTATTGTTCTCCTCTTTCGTTCTACCAAAATCTTTCCTAGCGAATGACTCTACGGACTTATTTTTATCTTCGTATAAAAATATCGTATATTCTTCATCTTTCGCTATTTTGGAAGATAACTTATATGACCCGTTCCCTGCAAATGTAGGTTTAATTTGTTGTATGTGTTTTAACTGTCCATCTACAATCACTGCCCGTATTTGATCATTTACACCACGAATTTCATTATTCTTTTTGTTTAACAACTGAAATACAATATCTACTTTCTCATTTCCCTTTCCATTTGACACATCCCACTTTACTTCCTGAACATCTCCTACAGTCTCTTCGTTTTCTTGATATTTTTTTATGTAAAATCCTCCTGCCACAATAAGTACTAACGCAATAAGCCCAATGACAAGATTTTTCAAAACATCACCTACCATTTTTATTGTCTCTGTTCACATAAAACTTCTTAAGCTATATATTCTAGATTATGATTTATGAAATCCTCCTATTTTGCACATATTACAAATAATAAAAAGATTTTAATTGAAAGGATTCGTAGTGTATAATGCAAATGATATTGATTTCTATCAATACATTATAAGGAGGACTTTTCATGAGTGTACATATCGAAGCAAAACAAGGCGAAATCGCTGAATCTATTCTATTACCAGGTGATCCATTACGTGCAAAATATATCGCTGAAACATTTCTAGAGGATGTTACTTGCTATAATAACGTACGTGGTATGTTAGGTTTTACTGGAACTTATAAAGGAAAACGTGTATCTGTTCAAGGTACAGGTATGGGTGTTCCTTCTATTTCTATTTATGTAAACGAATTAATCCAAAGCTACGGAGTTAAAAATTTAATTCGCGTTGGCACTTGCGGTGCAATTCAAAAAGATGTAAAAGTTCGTGATGTTATTATCGCAATGACGGCTTGTACTGATTCTAATATGAACCGTTTAACATTCCCAGGATTTGATTTCGCACCAGCTGCAAACTTTGATCTTTTAAAGAAAGCTTACGATGCTGGAACTGAAAAAGGATTACACGTTCGTGTCGGTAACGTCTTAACAGCAGATGTGTTTTATCGCGAAAGCATGGACATGGTTAAAAAACTTGGAGATTACGGTGTATTAGCAGTAGAAATGGAAACAACTGCTCTTTATACATTAGCAGCGAAATACGGCGTAAATGCATTATCTGTATTAACAGTTAGCGATCACATCTTCACTGGCGAAGAAACAACATCTGAAGAGCGTCAAACTACATTTAACGAAATGATTGAAATCGCTTTAGATGCAGCAATTCAACAATAATACACTAAAGAACTTGTCATACGTCTGGCGAGTTCTTTTTATGTGACTTTTTATAAATAACTATTTTATAAAGAGACAGATTTCTCCCCTCTACTTTATTGTAACGTTTGTTATAATAAAGTGAAACTTTAATCAGTGGTTTTTTTCCATCCCCCACTGATTATTAGTTGAACCAATCAGGCTTTTACGGACAGTTGATCTCCCACCTAACTCCCTTGTATTCGCCGAATTTTGAAGTGGAAGTCTTATTGCCCGAGCGGGATAAAGAAATCATTTACAGTATTTCTCATAAGAGGTGACGCAGTGAAAAACAGAAGTATCGTCTTTAAACTATTTTTATTAACATCAACTTTATTTACAATAATATTCCTACTTTTTTTCCTAGGACAATCTCTATTTTTAGAGAAATTTTATATTAATAAAAAAGTAAAAACAGTTCAAACTGCTTTTGAAAAATTCGTAGATAATTATGACAAAAGTGATAAAAGTTATGAGAAAGTTAGAAAACTAAAACAAGAATTTCATGATAAAACAAATGCCGATATGCAGTTTTTGGATTCTAACGGCATTATTAAAAAAGTGATAACAAATACTATATCGATGTATTTAATCCCAACAATAATAAACAGTATTCCATTCCACTCAATAACCTTTTAACACCAGAAGAATATAATAAATTCGAAAATTTAGGTTTAAAAAAAGATGTAATAATTAATGTTGATGGAGTCGTACAAGAGAATAATATTATTACACCACAAAAATTAGGAACGAATTATAATCAATGGCAAAACGAACATTTCTATTCGGATTTTCAGTCAATTAATGGTAATCCTTCTAAGAATAGACTTGCAAGCCGATACAAATCTACAACTCGTATCGTCTTTACAGGTGTTATAACTAAGTTACAGCTCCCATCAAAAGCTGAGGTTCGTCTTGCAAATGATATTGAAACATTACAAGCCGTTCAATATTTTGCAGATATTATTAGAGATGGCACTTCTAACTCGAACCAATTAAACACTTTCATATTAGATGGCGGCGAAAATATAAAAAATAGTATCTTTGTAAAGCCGATTATAGAAAACGGAAAGATTACAGAATATGCTTTTGCGATAGCGTCTTTACAACCCGTTAATGAAGCGATGCTAGTTTTAAAAGACTATTATGTTTATGCCTTAATCATCGTGTTTCTCGTTATTATTTTGTTATCCTTCTACTACTCAAAAATCATTGTTAAGCCATTAATTAAAATGAATCGTGTTACAAAAAAAATGGCTAATTTTGATTTCAGCGAGAAATTACCTGTTACAGCCGACGATGAAATTGGTGGGCTTTCCGGCAGTATCAATACATTATCTGTAAATTTAAAAGATCGAATCGATCGATTAAATGTTGCCAATACAAAGTTACAACAAGACATTGAACGTGAACGTCAATTAGAGAAAACAAGAAAAGAATTCATTTCTGGCGTATCACACGAATTAAAAACACCACTGAGTGTAATTAGAAGTTTTGCAGAAGGTATTAAAGATGGTGTTAGTAAGGATACTTCGTATTATACTGATGTTATTTTAGAAGAAACAGAAAATATGAACAGGCTGATTGTTGAAATGTTAGAATTAGCAAAGTTAGAATCTGGTACTTACAAACTAGATATGACGACGTTCTCAATTGGTGAATTAACGCAACAAGTCTATACAAAATTATTATTTAGCATGGAAGAAAAGCATCTACAAGTGAACGTCGATGCAGACCCTTCTATACTTGTTAAAGCAAATCGTAGCCGTATTGAGCAAGTAGTTGTGAACTTACTAAGTAATGCCATCCGCTATACGCCGGATGGAGAAAAAATACAAGTCTCCATTATAGAAGCAGAAGATACCGTAAAAATCGAAATCGAAAATACAGGAAACCCTATCCCTGAAGAAAGTCTTGAAAAAATTTGGGATCGCTTCTATCGCCTAGATGCATCACGTAGCCGTCACACCGGAGGTACCGGTCTCGGATTATCTATTGTAAAAAACATTTTAGACCTCCATCATGCCGAGTACGGTGTGTATAATACGACTAACAGTGTTGTATTCTATTTCAATTTACAAAAAGTAAAAGAAGTCAAATAATTTGTCTTAATTTCACTAGGAGTTCACATGAAATTCACACTCTCCCTTTATAGTAAGAAACAAGTTAATCCTTTCCTTTACACATATAAAAGAGGAGAGTGCGTGAAATGAAACAAGCAGGACAACCTATTCAAAATGAAAAACAATTAGAAACTATCAAAAATATACTTTTACAATCTTCGAAACGTGATGGCTTATTATTCGTATTAGCTGTAAATTCTGGCTTAAAAGTAAGTGAAATCTTACAATTAAAAGTTAGTGATGTAATCGATGAAAATGAAAATGTTCGCCATTCCATTTTATTTTACAATGAAAAAGTGAAGAAACATAAATGGTTTGCTGTAAATGAAGACTTACAGCACGCAATCGAAGACTACATGAAAGAACGTAAAACTTGGAAACGTAATGAACCATTGTTAAAATCTCAAAAAGGAACAAAATCTATTACGAGACAACATGCATGGTACATTTTAAACAAAGCTGCAAAAGAAGTTGGATTAGAAGGGATTAGCTCACATACACTTCGAAAAACTTGGGGTTATTGTGCATACAAATCAGGTGTTGATATTGCATTTTTACAACACTTCTTTGATCACAGTACTCCATCAAAAACTTTAAAGTATATCGGTATTGCTTAATAACTCTTATACATAAAAAAGGTTACCATTTGAAAATTTGGTAACCTTTTTTATATTTCATATTCTCTTTTCTTGTCTCTCCTATACTGTAGTGGTACTCTAATAATAAGGGGGAGAAATTATGAACACACTTACAATTGAATTACCAAAAGAAACGGCTGAAAAACTTGATTTATTAAAACAAGCTTACGAAAAGAAAACAGGTGCTTCTATCTCTGAGAGCACTCTCGTGCAAACACTTATCTCAAAAGAATTTATCCAGGCGATAACTCCTTTTGATTTACAACAATTCATCAACGGAAAAGAACAGCATTAATGCTGTTCTTTTTTTATCTCTATTTAAAATATACAAAGTTTTTTATATATTTTTAGAAAAACCATTGACAATGATAATGATAACCATTATCATTTATTATGAAGCCAACAATTGATGAATCAACCAAACGCTCAGTAACATTGTTACCCCTCTTTTTCATATAGAAAGGCACTGTACATTCCCCCTGTTTGTACAGTGCCTTTCTTGTTTATTATCATTCAAAAAAATTTAATTGCTCCGGCTTCGGCTCACCATATGTAATGTTCATCATTTTCATAAGCTGTTTCGCATTATCTGCTGCATCCCCACCTGAATTGTTGTTAAACAGTACGTATATATCCTTTGTTTTCTTTTTTAATTGCTCTAGTCGTTCCACCCATTCTTCCAGTTCTTTATTGTTGTAGCGATATAAACAACGAACCGCTCTCCAATTTTCCCCTTTATCAAGCCAACCATGAACATTTCGACCGTGAAAACGTATTAATGCCATGTTTGAATTCGTAACCTCTAATACGAGTGGCACAGAACCTATCCCAGCCTGTGGTTCATCACAAATTGTATGAACCCATTTCTCCTGTTCTAGAAACTGTAACGTCTTATCTCTCATTTCTGGATAAAACCATGTTTGATTTCGAAATTCTATTGCACATGGTAAACCTTCCATTTTTTCTTTCGTATATCGAAGAAAATCTACATTTTTCTTTTTGCAATCAAACCATGGTGGATATTGAAATAAAATTGTTTTTAATTTATTAGCTTCTATTAAAGGAAGAATGGACTGCTTATACACATCAAACATCTCATCAAACGTAGAAAAAGGAAATTCCCCTTTCATATGTCCTGTCATTCCTTGATACGCTTTTACGACAAAAGAAAAATCTTTCGGCGTTTCCATTGCCCATTTTATATAATTTCGTGCAGGTTGCATCGCGTAAAATGAACTATCCACTTCCACAATAGGAAAATACTCACTATATGTTCGTAATTTATTTCTATTTTCATAGGAATCTACGTATAAAGAATCATGATCTCCCCATCCTGTCACTCCAATGAACAGCACATATATTCCTCCCTTTTTAACTTTATCTTCTATTCACTCCCCAAACACTTTTGCTAATCAATTTCATTAAGTGGCCCTTTCTTTAAGAGTATCCTTATTAAAATATGATATACTATATGGAAGAATTTTTAAAATGAGGGGTTATTTATTTATGCTTCCAAACGATGCTACTGTATCTCATGAAAAACGAATTGAAGAACTAGAAAATAAAGTGCGTTTTTATGAAGAACTTGTAAATCAATTACCACATCATTTCACATACAAAAATCCACATATTGGTTTACAAATAAAGAAAACTAGAGCAACTCATTCCATTCAAGAAATACCAAAAGAGAATAAAGAGGCTCATTTTCAACTTACTTGTGATTCATTATTCTTATTTGAACAACTTGAAAAACACTTTGTACATATTTTTGATGCCTTTTCACATCATGTAACCTTTGTCGATAGTAAAGGGAATATTACTTTATGTAATCAAGTTGCCGCAGATGATTTCGGTGTAATACGAAATGATATTATCGGAAAACCGATTCAACAATTACTAAGCTTGCCGGAAGAAAAAATTAAAGCGATTGAAACATTAAGAACGGGAACAGAAATATATAATGAAGAAGTTTTAGACAAAAACTATGGCATTATAAACAACCGAATTATTCGCGATTATAACGGGGAGATTTTTAGGGTTATTAGTGTCTTTCATTATTTAAACACAGAGCGTGATGCAGAGAAGTTTTCGTTAGCAGGACGAATCGCAGCCGGAATTGCACACGAGGTACGAAACCCTCTTACGACAGTACGAGGATACTTACAATTTTTACAAGAAAGTGTTTCTCCATCAAATAAAGAGTTATTTAAAAGCTTACTTATCCCTGAATTAGATCGTGCAAATAGTATTATTACAAAATTTTTAGCCATTTCAAAAACACGTGAATTTACAAGAGAACCGTTTCCTATTAATACATTTTTATGCGACTATATTCAACAGTTACTAGCTAGTGAAGTCTTCTTGCATAACATTTCAATTGATTATAACTTTTCTAATGAATTAGATGATATTTTAGTCAATATTGATCGACATGAACTTGTTCAAGTATTTTTAAACCTATTTCAAAATGCCGTCGATGCTCAAGGCGAAAAGCCTCTTTCTATTCAAATCACTAGTTATCGCCTAGATAACTTCGTTCGGATTACTTTCACAGACAATGGAATTGGTATTCCTCTAGCTATTCAAGAATATATCTTTGATCCATTCTTCTCAACGAAGGATTCGGGGACAGGACTAGGCTTATCAGTAACAAAAAAAATCATCCAAAATCATAACGGTACGCTCAAAATGACTAGTGATCCAGACGGTACAACCTTCACTATTTCTATTCCGATTTTACCTAAAGTAAATCGTGAAGCAATTAACTTATAAAATGAGAATGCTGTTCTATTAACTCCCTTTAATTGTTAAGCACACTCTAACAATTAAAGGGAGTTTTTTAAAACATATAGATTTTTCTCTACTTCTTTATTGTTCGTGTTAGGTAGGTAAACTTCTTATTTTTTGAGAAATAGTAGTTTGTCCATCACGAATTTAATTTAAATTTCATTATAATATATAGTAACGACTATTATTCTATGAAAGAAAGGAATGCAAAGATAAACAACAAAAATAAAGGGAAAGTATTTTATGGTAATGATTGTTGCGAAGTAAGAGCTTGTAGTTATATCAACATCTCTAAGTCCGAACTTAAATAATTTGTTAGACTTCTTCAAGCTCTCGGCCAAGCTATTCAAGCTGTCTTAGTTCAATATGGATCTGGTTCCTAGGTGGAGGCGCTACTGGACCAGCGGGTACTCCGATTCGGGTAACTATAGCTGCAATAGGAAACTCCAATGCTCAAACAATATCAACTGGAATTAATATTCAATTAAATCAAGTTTTTGAAATAAATAATATTAACTTTAATGACACTACACATACTTTACAGGCGTATATGATATTAGTTTCTCGGCATCTACAACTTTCCCAGGCTCTTCACCGTTTGGATTCGGTATTTCATTCAATGGCCAACCACCTACTCGTAATTTTTCAACTAATGTTATCGGTAGTGCTGTTTCTTTCTCTACAATTGTTACTTTACAAGCTGGTACAACGATTTCTGTACAACCTACAGCAAATACTATTTCTATTCCTAACACGGGCGATACAACTGCGACACTATCTGTACTCCGAATTTACTAACCACAATTTCCGATAATATTTTGGGAGGACTAAACACATTTATAAGTAATAGGTGTGATTTTGATTGTCTATTAAATCTCTCTTTTAATAAAAAGGAGCACTTATTTGGGAGGATAAGTGCTCCTTCTTTACGTTTCTTTACCTCAAATTTACTCTATCTTAATCCTCATTTTGTATGATAAATAATGAAGTCAAAGATATGAAAGAGGGATGAAAAATGAGAGTTATGTCACCGATACGCATTTGGATTGCTCTTATGATATGCATTATTTTATGTGTAGGGTTTTTTTTAACTCTAAAATATTCTACTATTTCAAAAGCAGAGAGAAAAACAGTTCCATACACACTTTTGTATACGAAACAAAACAACATCCTTTATTCCAATTCCACAAATAATGAAAAAAAAGTTATAAAAGGAATGCTTATTACGAAAGCTTCTAGTTACGAAACTCTACTTCAAATTACTGAAACGATTAAAGATCAGTATACAAATAAAGGAATTGATGAAATCACGCTGACTATCCATAATGAAAATAATGGTAGTTATGAAGAAGAATTACCATACGAACCGATTAGTAAAGGAACAATAATCATCACATACGATTCTCAATCCTTTGGCAGTACCAACATTACTCTTAATGAATAGTAGCATTTACCCCACTAATTATGAGCTCACTTCATTTTTCACATGAGAAAGAGGCGAATAACGAAATTCGCCTCTTTCTTTTACCATAACGATGGAATCCACTCTTTTACTTTATTAAACCACTCTTGCTGTTCTTTTTTCCTTTTTTGTTCTTCTTCTTGCCTTTTCTTTTCTTCTTCTTTTCTTCGCTTTTCTTCTTCAATTGTTTGCAATTGTTTTTTATAGTCCGCCTCAGATATTAACGACAATTGGAACGCTTTTTGGGCTGGGTTTGCATTTGCTTTTTTCATGATATCCCGGAACATCGTCGTTGTAATTTGACTACCACCTGGAACATAATGCTCGCTATCTGTTTTGTCATATCCTACCCAAACTGCACCTACTAAATCTGGTGTGTATCCTACAAACCACGAGTCCTTTGCCCCTACGCTCGGGCCATTTACAAGTTGAGTAGTCCCTGTCTTCCCTGCTGTATCAACATTAGTAACTTTCGCTTTTCCACCTGTTCCCTTTTCTACAACACCTTTTAATAAATACGTCATCTTTTGAGCAATTTTCTCACTCGTCACTCGTGTCTCTTTCTTATACCATTTCCCTATTATTTCCCCTTCAGCATTTTGAACTTCTCTAATTGCATGAGCCTCTACTTGAACCCCATCATTAGCAAATGTACTATATGCTTGGGCCATTACAAATGGTGATGTCCCTACATGCATCCCACCTAAAGCAATTGGATACGTACGGTCTTCTGGTACTAACGGAATACCAAATCGCTCTAAAGATTTCAATCCTTTATCTAATCCTATTTGTTCTAATAGCCACACAGCGGAAACATTATACGACTTTGCTACCGCTTCATACATTGTCACATTACCATGAAAGGCCTGATCACTATTTTTCGGTTCATATTCTTTAATATGAAATGGTTCATCTTTTAATATATCGTATACTTCATACCCTTGTTCTAAAGCGGGTACATATACAGCTAGAGGCTTTAATGTTGAACCTGGCTGTCTTTTTAATTGCGTAGCATGATTAAATTGTAAAAACTGATATGGTCCTCTACCTCCAACTAAAGCTGGAACACCGCCTGTTTTTGGATTTATAAGGACTACACCCGTTTGCATAAGTTGATCTGAGCCACTATCTTTGAAATAACTATCATTATTCACAACACCTTCTACAGCTTGTTGTTTTTTCGGATCAAGCTCTGTATAAATACGATAACCACCTGCTAAAATTTCATTTTGTGTTAATTCATACTTATCCATCGCTTCTCTAACTATATAGTCTACATATTGGGAGTATTTACCTTTGTATTTATCATCAACCCCACGTTTTAATACAAGGCCTGACTCTTTTTCTTTATTGTATTGCTCTTCAGAAATATATCCTTGTTCCTTCATTAAACTTAATACGACATTACGTCGTTCAATTGATTTATTAAAGTTTTTATAAGGAGAATACGCAGACGGCGCTTTAATTAAACCTGCAATCGTTGCAGCTTCTGAAATTGATAAATCTTTTACCTCTTTATCAAAATAAGATTTAGCTGCCCTCTTTATTCCCCAAGCACCTTCCCCAAAATAAATTTGATTCATATACATTTCAATAATTTCATCTTTTGTATAAGTACGTTCTATTTTTTTGGTTAAAAAGTATTCCTTTATTTTACGAGAAAATGTACGATCTTGTGTCAGAAATACATTCTTTGCAAGCTGCTGTGTAATTGTACTTCCCCCTGCTACAACTTCTCCTGCTGTAATATTTTTAAAAACTGCACTTATAATTCCACTATAATAAATACCATGATGGTTAAAAAAACCCTTATCTTCTACTGCAACAATTGCCTGAACCATAATATCAGGAATATCTTTTCTTTTAACACCTTCTGTTTTCGAAGAAGCTAATTTAGTTGCGACCTCATTATTTGCATCATAAATTAAAGTCGGTTGTGGAACAGCTTGTTTTAATTCAGATATGTCTTGAATGGATATTATTATATTTATAGCAATAAATAGAGTAATGAGTACACTTCCCAATACAATTAATGAATTACGAAGTTTCTTCCTCTTATTGAACCACTCAAGCATTTTTTTAAAATGAGTGTTCTTCAATTTCATTCGTTCACTTCCTTCATTTATTTACACTCTTCTTTTTAAAAAGAAGAATATACCGCCTTTTAAATTTACTATAATAACGTAGTCATTCCTATAGTGTAAAGCTTTTCTTTTACATTCATACTTTTTGCAAGAAAAGGACATTCTACAAGTAAGATATTCACTATTGGATATTAATATTATTAATAGAACAACGAGAGTTATGTTAAGTTTTTGTAAACTTTTCGATAAAATGTTTTAAAAAACGACAGTTTTTTGTTAGAATTGATTAGCCAATATATTTTACATATATTACTTTTGTGGGGGTAACAATAATGGTCTTTAAATCAAAAAAAGATAAATTTTCTGAAATGTTAATGAATGTTTCCGAAAATTTAAAAGAAGGCGCGCAGTTTTTCGTGGAGTATAAAATTAAAAATGCTAGCGATTTAAAAGAGTTTTCTATGCGCATGAAAGAGTATGAGTCAAAAGGTGACTCATTTATTCACGAAATCATTATGGAGCTAAACAAAGCGTTTATTACTCCAATTGAACGTGAGGACATCCTACAACTTGCAATGAGTATGGATGATGTATTAGACGGATTAGATCACAGTGCTGGTCTGTTCGAAATGTATTCTATTACAGAAGCTGATGAATACATGATTAAATTCGTGGAAGCAATCAATCAATGTGCGATTGAGATTGCAAACTCTGTTGAACTACTGTCTAAAAAGAAGTTAGTCGACATTCGTACGAACGCGATTAAGATTAAGGATTACGAATCACAATGCGATGATATTCGTCGTCATGCGATTAAGCACTTATTCTCTCGTGAAAAAGATCCGATTAAGATTATTCAATTTAAAGAGATTTACGAAGAGCTTGAAGAAGTAGCTGATAGCTGTCAAAGCGTTGCAAACGTATTAGAAACAATTATTATGAAGAACGCGTAAGGAGTTTGATCATGGATACACTCTTGATACTGACCGTTTTAGTAGTCATTTGCGCTTTAGCTTTTGACTTTATCAATGGATTTCACGATACAGCAAACGCTATTGCAACGGCTGTTTCAACGAAAGCTCTAAAGCCTAGACATGCAATTATTATGGCAGCTATTATGAACTTTTTAGGTGCAATGACATTTACAGGTGTAGCAAAAACGATTACAAAAGATATCGTTGACCCATTTGCTTTACAAAATGGTTCTCTTGTAATTTTAGCTGCTTTGCTTGCGGCGATAGCATGGAACTTAATTACTTGGTACTACGGTATCCCAAGTAGTTCTTCGCATGCAATTATTGGCTCAATCGCAGGTGCAGCCATTGCTGCTGCTGGTATTAGCTCATTAAACCTTAAAGGATTCATTAAAATTCTTGAAGCTTTAATCATTTCACCAATTATCGCTTTCGTTATTGGTTATATCGTTTACAGTATTTTTAAAGTGGTCTTTAAAAACTTTAACTTAACGAAAACGAATAAAAACTTCCGTATATTCCAGATTTTCACTGCAGCATTACAAGCCTATACACACGGTACGAATGATGCACAAAAAGCAATGGGAATCATTACGATGGCTCTTATGGCTAATAACTATCATACTTCTAGCGATATCCCGTTCTGGGTACAATTATCTTGTGCTATCGCAATGGGACTTGGTACTTCTGTCGGTGGATGGAAAATTATTAAAACTGTCGGTGGACAAATTATGAAAATTCGTCCTGTAAATGGTGTAGCTGCCGATTTATCATCATCACTTGTTATTTTCGGTGCAACATTCATTCACTTACCGGTTAGTACGACGCACGTTATCTCTTCTTCTATTTTAGGGGTTGGTGCTTCTCACCGTGTGAAGGGGGTAAAATGGGGAACTGCAAAACGTATGTTAATTACATGGGTTATTACACTTCCTATTTCAGCTTCTTTAGCTGCTCTGTTTTACTACCTATTACATTTTGTTTTCTAATCAAAAGTCGTCTTCCTTATTTTTCTAGGAAGACGACTTTTTTGTGAACAAGCCTATTTCTCATTAAAAAGCGTGTATAATAATTGGTGGATAAGTTATTTAGAGGAGTTGGCAATTTTGGAATACATCATGTTACTTTTCATCGGACTAATCGCCGGGACAGTCGGCAGCCTAGTTGGGCTTGGAGGCGGAATTATTATTGTTCCGTTATTAATTGGATTACACAGTTTATCACCACAACTTGCAGTAGGGACTTCTATGGTAACAGTCGTTTTCACAGGACTATCTTCTACCCTTACTTACATGAAGCATAAGCGAGTGGATTATAAAAGTGGACTTATTTTATTTATCGGAAGCGGTCCTGGTGGTATTATCGGATCATGGGCAAATAAATTTTTAAACCAAGACACATTTTCTTTATACTTTGGGATTTTCCTTATATTCGTCTCAATTCTACTTATGCTTCGAGACAAATTAAAACCTCTTTCCCTCTCAAATACGTCTGTAATTAAGCGTTCTTTTACAGATAATGATGGAAATGCTGTACACTACCAATTCCCACCGTTTCTTGCTATCTTTATCGCCTTTATAGTTGGGTTTATATCTGGGTTATTTGGAATTGGTGGCGGTGCCTTACTTGTTCCAGCAATGATGCTTCTTTTTGCATTCCCAGCACATATTGCAGTAGCAACTTCAATGTTCATCGTATTTCTATCAGCAATTGTAAGTTCTGCAACTCACATCTCACTTGGAAATGTCAGCTGGATTTATGCATTAATCCTTATTCCTGGTGCATGGATCGGCGGAAAAATCGGGGCTTACATTAATACAAAACTGAGTGGTAACGCCGTAATTAATTTATTACGTATTACGTTAATTATTCTTGGAACTAGATTAATCATTATTTCCCTTTTATAACGTATTCTTTTTAGAATGCGTTTTTCTTATACACATGAATATAAAAATCCTCCGAGGAGAACAAATAAAATTAAACAAGCACTTAATAACATATAATTTGAAATATGTACTTTCTTCAAGTTGACCACTCCTATAACTGCGACTGTTATCTTTATGATAGCGAAAAAATAGTTCACTTGCAGTTACAGAGTGCTAACAATGCAAAATCAATTATTACAAATTTTATCCTTATATTTCATTTCTTTGTATATTCTATCGATTTAATAAAAAAAGATGTCATATTGACATCTTTTTTAGTGAAGAAGTGACCATCCCATAAAGTCTTCATGTACTTGGCACGCCCTCTTATCGTTTCGATCATATAATTCAGCATAACTATCTGTTTCTTCATCATAAGCCATCGTATAAATAATTTGGCCGTCTACTTCAACGGATAAAACGACTCCACCTTTCATCTCTTCTACATGAATGATAGCATTCGCCGGAATTCTCATATCCGTCATTCTTATCGCATCTAACAATATACTAAACCCCCTACAGCGTATTCATTGCTAGTACTATTACACACTAAATAGTATACTACTGTAATAGCATACATTTCGTCAATGAAATTGCTGTTGAAATAGCATATTGTCTATATACATATACGCTAAAATAGAAGAAATAGAAACATATTAATGGGGGGCTAACATTGATTCTACACAAAGGAGATGTACTATTCCGTCAAGGCGAGGACGGTCCTTTATACTTTATAAAAACAGGCTTATTAAAAGTAGTTCGGCTAGAAGAAGACGGAACACCATTTTTATTCAACATTATCGTTCCAGGTGAAACGATACCTCATCATTCTTTAATTTCACCGAAAGAATATCACGGTACAGCTATCGCTTTAATAAAGACAGAAGTGGAACCGATCACTAGTAGTGAATGGTACGAGAGACTTCAAGCAAATCCCGAATCGTATGCCAACATCGCTATGCAATTGCAATCTAAATTAAGAATGATGCAACAACGAATTGATCAATTGACAACTGTCTCTCCGAAAGAACGTCTTCATCGTTTACAAGAATGGTTCACATTATATTTAGGTGACATTCCTATATATGAAATATTAACACAAACTGAAATTGGTCAACTGATAGGCATACGCCGTGAAACAGTTAACCGTTTATTACGAGAACAAATAAAAAACGAGGTAAAATAAATACCTCGTTTTTTTGTTTATTCTCATCTGTCTTATTGTAAGCTTGTTGCTGGGCCGAAAAATTCATAATGAATATGCTCTTGTTTCACACCTAAATCAGTTAGTGCAGCATTTATATGCTTCATAAATGCTACTGGACCACAGAAATAAAATTCTGCTTCAGTTGTCTGAATAATAGTTTTTAACCATTCGCTTTCAACGAAACCTTCTTTATCAAAGTTCTTCATTTCTAAATCTTTTTCAGTCGGTGCAGAATAACAAGTATATGCTTTAACTTGTTCATATTCATTTTCTACTGCCTTAACGTGTTCTTTCATTGCATGTGTATTACTATTTATTGCTGCATGAATAAAATATACATTACGTTTTGAATCTTGTTCAATTAACGTATTTAACATACTCATCATCGGTGTAATCCCTACTCCACCACTAATTAGTACAACTGGTAATGTTGAATCCATATTTAACACGAAATCTCCCGCTGGTGCACTTACTGGTAAAACATCTCCTTCTTTTACATGTTCATGTAAGTAATTAGACACTTTACCGTCTGGTGTATCTACACCTTTTTCTTTCTTTACACTAATACGATAATATTCTTTCCCAGGTGCATCGGATAAACTGTATTGACGATTATGTGTATATGTCTCACCTTCAATATTGATTTGAACCGTTACATATTGACCTGGGATGAATGAAGAAACTTTCCCTCCATCTTCAGGTTTCAAATAAAATGACGTAATAACATCGCTTTCCTTCACTTTTTTAACAATCACAAAGTTACGGAAGTCTTTCCATCCACCTTCTTTATGTGCAGCTTCTTCATACATCTCTGCTTCAATGCTAATAAATGCATCAGCAATGACACCATATGCTTCTCCCCATGCATTTAAAACTTCATCAGGTGCACCTGCGACCTCTTTAATGGCACGTAGTAAACATGTACCTACAATCGGATAATGCTCAGCTTTAATACCTAAACTTCTATGCTTATGACCAATTTGTTTTACAACTGGAATAATTGCTTCTAAATTATCAATGTACGTTGCAGCTGCATAAACAGCATTCGCTAACGCTTGTTGTTGTCTTCCCTTTTTCTGATTCGTATGGTTGAAAATATTCAATAACTCCGGATGTTCTGAAAATAAAATTTCATAAAATCTCGTTGTAATTTCAACGCCTTTTTCTTGTAATAATGGTACTGTTGACTTTACGATTTCAATTGTTTTTGCACTTAACATTGTATCCCACTCCTCTATTTCCTTAACTGTTTTTAGTTTAACTGAATCTTATAATGCAGATTGTGATTTTAATCACTATTAACACGTTGTTTTTGTGAATAATATATGAACATTGTACTTACAAAAGAAAATAAGCTAACTAGAATTCTAGCTAGCTTATTATTTTGTTTGTATAGCTTGTTCAATTACTTTTATATCTTTCCCCTCGCCAAACTCTGTATACCCCCAGATATTCGTTTCCCCCCTATATTTATTTACGATAATATCCAAGTCATGATATACACGGTGGGCATACACTACATACTCAATATTTTGAAGTTCCACACCCTTTTTTACAATTTCATAGCTTCTATTTACATCGCGTTTTATTTTTTCATTCTTTATTTCCGTATGTATATTTTTTAAAGATGGTTCTTGTTGTTGAAACCATTGCTTAAATTGATTCCAATCCCCGTCTGTATAATTCTCTGCTTTACCGTAATTTAAGAAATTATTATAGCTTTCATGTGTCATTCGAATAAAATCTAGCACTTTTGTCTCTTCTTGCACATCTTCTACTTGAGCTATTGTATTTACCTCAGCAGGCTTATTCGCATAATGTAACAGCACTTTCATAAGACTATAACTCGCGATGATCATTACGATAATAATCCCGAATACACGTAACAATTTCTTCATATACAGAACTCCTTCTCTACTAAAGATATTATAATGTATGGCTATACTTGTAACATTCTCTCGTAGAAATATACTTCCTGTATAAATTCTTCCTATCATTTCGACAATATTTTTCTATACGTTTCTCGTTGGCAAATGTTCTTGTAAAACAATATATCCTTCATAAGCTGTGTAACCGAGTATAGCCATTAATCCGATATAACAAGCAAATACTGTCCATTTCGTTTTCGCATCCACTTTATAATAGTTTTCCTGTTGTCTCTTGTCTGCATCCCATTCCTGTAATTTTCTTTCTGACATTTCAAATGCTTCTCTTATATGAATTGTATATGTTTCTTTTTCATCTTCATATGGGACGTAATCAAGTGGCTCAAACTTTGGTAAAAGATACTCTAACACTTCAAGCTTTTGAAGTTCTCCTGTTTTTAATTCTTTCTCTCGTTCTTTTTGCCTTAATACATTTATTTCATGTTGCATCATATATATATTTCGATGTACTGCACCAGTTTCTTTTAACTCCTCTTCAAGCCTTGCAACATATTCTTTCATTCCATCAATTCTATATCCTAATTCCTTAATCGGCTCATCTCTCTTTATCACTCTATATAATTCCATACAACCGATAATAACAATAAATCCTCCCAAAATACTTTTAAAGTAAATTGAATAGCCAAGTAATAAAATAAGGCCTGCTCCCCAAATTTTAGTGCTGACAACTGAAATAATTCGCCCACCATCTAGCGGCGAAACGGGAATTAAATTAAAGAAATTAATCATACTTCCAAGCAAAATAACAAGCGCCCAAAATGGTTCTTTCGTCATTATGTAAAGCGGTATCGCGGGTAAATATGACAGAAGCCCGAAAAGCGGACCCATATAGGCAATGTAAGCTTCATCTTTTGCATTTTTCGGCATCTCTTTCATTCCAATAAGAGCCCCCATAAATGGGATAAAGATTGCTGGCGATGTTGGAATCCCTTTTCTTTTCGCAGCCCATAAATGGCCCATTTCATGAACAAACAACAAATAAATGAGCGCCACCCCAAATTTCCAACCATATAGAACTGCGTATGCGCCAAGCGATAGAAACATACTAAATACCGTTGAAAACTTTGCTAATTTAAAAATTGCAAATACCCACTTTAACTTAGACAGTAAAAATAATCCTATGGCAACAATAATTCCCCATAATCCTTTTTTATTATTTTTCATCTCTCTCCTTTAACCCCCTGTAACGAGTCATACAAGCTCATCAAAAATTATTCTCCTCTTTATTATGACATATTTTTTTCTATTGTTAGAAATAATGTTTATTTAATCCATTTTTAGCCAAAAATATAAATAAAGGAGGTATATACGAATGAATTTACAATCTCTCATAATAAGTGTTTTATCATTTTTAGCTTCAACTCTTATTTTTTATACAGTGAGCTATGTATTATTATTAGATTGGTTGCCAAATCACTTACTTATCACTCTTATCATTCTTTCCGCTCTTATGATTTCATTTCTTATTACACGAAAATCAATGAATGAGCCATCTGCAAAAGCAAAATAATAGAGAGGGTGTTCTTCTCCCCTCTCTATTATCATTTCCTAGGAAAGGCTATATAGAATTTACAATTCAGTTACAGCCAATAAGGGTCTTACCCCAAAATTCAGTTGAAACAAAGAAGTTAAGTGAGAGTCAACGCCGAATTGGCAAAGACTATTAATCAATGAGAAATGAGCAGCCTCCGCCGATTAAATTCTCACTTTATCTTTGGAAATTCATTTTTTCACCATACTCTTTAACGATTTGAATTATATTTTGAAACACACCTATTTTTTCTTTTTCACTGTTTAATATTTTTAAATCATACTTTTCGTAATATGTTTCTAATGATTTTAATTGTGATTCTGAAGCGCCTTTTACCTGCACAGTAGCATGCAATTCATATTGCTTATACCCTTCCTTTACTTTTTCACCTAAAATCATTTCACTCTCTTTTGCTCCAATTAATTTTTGAACTTTTTCTGGGAAAGTGAGTTGCAAATAATATTCTTGTTCCTTCACTAACTTGTTGTATAGTGATTGTGAAATCGTATACCGTACCATATAATTCACGTTTTGATCGCCTGCTTTAATATGAAACGCGGTAATCTGCAAATCTTTTTTTGTTACCTCCGTTAAAGGACCTACCTGCACCTCTTCTTCTTTTTGTTCTGAAACATTTGGAAATATAGCCAAAAGCTTTTCCGTATCTTTTTCATTCAACATATACATAACTTTCTTATATTGCACCCATCCTCGTCTATCTTCTCCCCTTAACCATGCATAATAAGTTTCTTTTTTCCCCTCTCTACTAATTTGTATTTCATATTCAGGTTCACCGAAGCTTCCGGTTATTTCTTGTTTCTCAGCTTTATCCAAAATGTCTATTACTAACTTCGCTTCTGATTCCTGCAACTTTTTCTCTTTATGTTTTTTTTGTATAACGGTTACCCCTATTGTTTCTTTCACTTCATTCACCGTCTCTTCTACTTTTTTTGTTTCTTGTTTTTGCTCAGCTTGACCACAAGCTGCTAGTAACATAACAAATAACAACAATACATATTTCCCTTTCAAATTAATCCTCCTTTTACGATAAGAAATTCTTATAATCTTCATACATAAAACAAAAACGTGACATCCTATTAAATAAGTTATACTAATCATTGAAAGGAGGTCTTTATCATGTCCATTAATTTTCATGATGCAAATAATAAATACACATACGCAACAAGAAACGCTCATATTTCTTGGGCTGAAATGGTAAAAAACATTACAGACATACAAAACAAGCAAATAATTGATATTGGCTGCGGTGGCGGGATTTATACGAAAGAACTCGCTCTTATGGGAGCCAAAAATGTTGTGGGACTTGATTTTTCACAAGAAATATTACAAGCTGCAAAAGAAAATTGCAACAATTTCCCAAATATTTCTTTCATCCACGGTGATGCACATAATATCCCATACCCTAACGAAACATTCGACATAGTTATTTCGCGCGCAGTTATTCATCATTTACAAGACATTCCTACATTTTTATGTGAAGCTTCTCGTATATTAAATAAAAACGGTGTACTTATTTTACAAGATCGAACGATTGAAGATTGTACAGTTCCAGGAAGTCCCGAACACATTCGTGGATATTTTTTCTCTATATTTCCAAAACTCATTGAAATAGAGTCAAAAAGACGTCCAAAAACCAACACGATACAGAAAGAATTACAAAAACATTCTCTTCACGTGCTTCCCACACAAACACAATGGGAAGTACGAAAAATACATGATTCTGTAGAAGCATTGCTACAAGATTTATCTCCTCGAACAGGTCGATCCATTCTATATGAGTTAACAGATGATGAACTTTCTCAACTTCTACAACATATACAGACCACATTACAAAACGTCTCTCCTATTATTGAAAGAGATCGATGGACAATTTGGAGCGCCATGAAGTTGTAAGGAAGGAAGCCTCACAAAATAATGTGAGGCTTCCTTTCTTTCATAATCTAATTTTGCAACACTCTTGATATCCTCCACTTCTGGCCTGTGCACTTCCACACTTCGGACATACTAAATATCTAGACTGATTTGTCAACAAACTACCTTTTTGAAAGAGTAAAACTTCTGCTTGTTTAAACGAACGCGAATAATATAACCACATAAAACCAATTATAGCAATAATGCCAAATAATACTCCCATCGCAAGCATTTCAGTCACCTCTTTTGGTTTGTTCTTTCCAGCAAGTGGATTGTTGTAATATTCTCTGTAAATTCAAATAATCCCTTCTTTACTCCTATAAATATCAACTTTCTCTATAAATTTTACAATTCTCCACAAATTTTTACTCCCATTTTACAATTCATTATTCCTTTTGCAACAACGAATATTACTTTCGATATTTCCGTATATAAATATATCTTTCAAAAAACATATTGACTTTCTAAAAAAAACATGCAACAATACTGTCAGAATACTTGAATAAAAATTCATTGACGAGAACGAGTACGTTATAGAACTGTTCCCCAGAGAGTTGGCGATTTGCTGAAAGCCAACGTTCAGTGCGTAACCGAAAATCATCTCCGAGAAGTAGAACCGAATGTTACAGTAAGTTCTTACCGGCCGTCCCCCGTTACAAGGAACACGTATCATGTTGTACGTTGCAAAGCCGTATACATATAGATTTATTTCTACATGTGTAAATTAGGGTGGTATCGCGGGTAAATATAACTCGTCCCTTTCTTTAGGGACGAGTTTTTTGTGTTCTTACAAATGAATTTAAAAAAGGAGGAAAAACAATGAACACTGTATCAAAAAAACATATTTTTTTCACGGGTCTTATGCTATTTTCTTTATTTTTTGGGGCAGGTAATTTAATTTTCCCTCCCATGCTTGGCCAAAACGCAGGTGAAAACTTTTGGCCCGCAATGATTGGATTTTTACTAACAGGAGTTGGCTTACCACTACTTACTGTTATCGCAATTTCTCTATCAGGAAATGGAATGCAGCAACTTGCAAGTCATGTTCATCCATTATTCGGAATTTTCTTTACGGTAGTTGTATACATTGCCATCGGTCCATCCATGGGCATCCCACGTGTTGCAAATGTTGCTTATGAAATGGGTGTTAGTTCTTTCTTACCAGAAACAATCCGCTCTAGCAGCCTAGTGCTATTTGTATATACAATCATATTCTTTACTATCGTATTTTGGCTGAGTTTAAATCCATCTAAACTTGTCGATCGTATTGGAAATATATTAACACCTATTTTATTACTCTCAATTTTCTTATTGTTTGTTAAAAGTGTCTTTACACCACTTGGACAATCAGGACCAGCTATGCAAGAGTATCAAACTTCTCCAATCTTCAAAGGCTTTATGGAAGGGTACTTAACAATGGACACCATTTCAGCACTTGCATTTGGAATTATCGTTGTAAATGCAATTCGCTCTAAAGGTGTGAATGATCGTAAGTCCATTGCCATCGCCACAGCAAAAGCAGGGCTTATTGCCGCTACAGGACTCGTACTTGTATATGGTGCACTCGGCTGGCTTGGGACAACTAGTGTCTCTCTCGGATATGCAAAAAATGGTGGACAGCTACTTACTGTTATCGTACAACAATTATTCGGCCCATACGGTTTGCTCCTATTATCTCTTATCGTTACACTCGCTTGTTTAACGACATGCGTTGGACTCGTATCTGCGTGCAGCCAATATTTTTCAACATTATTGACTACATTTTCATACAAAACGTTCGCGAGTATCATTTGCGCATTAGGATTATTAGTTGCCAACTTAGGTTTAACAAAAATTATCGCAATCTCTGTTCCAATTCTACTTGTTGTATATCCAATTGCGATTGTACTCGTACTACTATCGTTACTTCATAAATACTTCGGTGGATATCGCTCTGTTTATGTAGGTGCTTTAATCGGAGCAGCAGTTGTGAGCGTATTTGATGGATTAAAACAAGGCGGTATTCCAGTCTCGTTTATCACGTCCAACTTTGAATTTATTCCTTTATATAATGAAGGAATAGGCTGGCTATTACCAGCATTAGCCGGAGCACTTATCGGATTTACTATCGCTAAACTAAACGGTGCTAAAAAAGTTCCCTTAATAACCGACGCAAAAGCATCCTAAAAAAACTCCCGAAAGGGAGTTTTTTTACATTTGATAAGCAGTATGATTAAAACTACTTATTTTATACGCTTTCGTATAATATTCAATATTCGTATCAACTGTTTCTACCTTAACAACATCATAGCAGTCTTCTTGCTTTACTAAAAATAAATAGTATTCCTCTGTTGCCTCAATAATCGCAATTTTATCTGTTTCAACATTATATTGTTCACAAAGCGCTTGTAATGCGTTCACATAATCCCCTAATTTTTTAGACTTATCCATTCCGAATATAGTTTGAACTAACATATACATTCTCCCCTTTGTATGTACTGTTAACAACTTAATGATAACGCTTACATTTATTAGCGTCAATAAAAAGATTTGATGCAAACTAATAATCAATGGGGATAGTCCCCCACTGATTAAAGTTGCACTTTATCATTTCGTTAATTGATGTCTAAATGCATAAATAACCGCCTGTGTCCGGTCACTTACATTTAGTTTATTTAATATATTACTCACATGTGTCTTTACTGTTTTGAGGGCAATAAACAATTCATCTGCAATCTCTTGATTACTTTTCCCCTCTGCAATTAATAACAAAATTTCAGACTCTCTTTCTGTTAACTCCTCATGCAAAGGTTGCTCTTTCTTTTGACGCATACGGGACATCATTTTCCCGGTAACTTTCGGCTCTAATACCGTTTCTCCATCATAAGTAGCTCGTACAGCGTCCGCTATATCACTTGCTCTTGATGTTTTTAATAAATAACTAGTCGCCCCAGCCTCAATAACAGGATACAATTTTTCGTCATCTAAAAAGCTTGTTACAACTACAATTTTTGCTTCTGGCCATTCTTGAATAATAGCACGTGTTGCTTCGACACCATCCATCTCATCCATAACAAGGTCCATTAAAATAATATCCGGTCTTAATTGCAGTGCTAATTCTGATCCTTTTTTTCCATTTTCAGCTTCCCCGACCACTTCAATATCTGGTTGTGTAGATAAATATGCCGATACACCCATACGAACCATTTCATGATCATCGACAAGCAATACTTTTATCATACTTCTCCCCCTCTCTCAAGCATAATCGGTACTTTCACTTCTATTTGTGTACCTTTGGCCGGGAAACTCAGTACCTTGAGTGTCCCACCAATTTCATGAACACGCTCTTGCATCGATCTTAAGCCATAGGAACCGGCTTTATTAACGCCTACTTCAAACCCAACACCGTCATCAATGATTTTTAAAATCGCATATTGATCAATTTTTCGAAGGCGCACTTCTGTTTTCTTTGCCTTCGCGTGTCGCAACGTATTTGATAGCGCTTCTTGCACAATACGGAATAAATGATCTTCTACACCTTTTTTTAATTCTATTGGCTCAATAAGCCATTCAATTTTCATATGTTGTTTTCGCGATAATTCCGTTAATAATTCCTCTATACCTTCTGTCAGTTTCTTACCTTCCAATTGTACAGGACGTAAATGAAGGAGCAATGCTCTCATTTCTGATTGAGCATTTACAACCATATTTTCAACAAGTTGTAATTGTTTTTTTGTCACATCTGGAAATTCAGTTATTTGTTCATTAATCGCTGACATCATCATCGACATTGCGAAAAGCTGCTGACTTACTGAATCATGCAACTCCCTTGCTAAGCGATGCCTTTCTTGAGAAATCGCTTCTTGTCTCATCTCTTCATTCCAATGAGCTCGTTCATTCGTTACTTTTTGAAAGAGTCCAGCTTGCTCCTCTAATCGACGAGCCAGAACGATTACTTTTCGCTCCACTTCATGAAATTCATCATCCGCAGTAAACGAAACATCACTCGGAAAATTCCCTCGCTCTACTTCAAATAGAAAAGTATTTAATCCTTGTATACGCTGCTCTATATAGTAACCGATTGCATATCCTACAATTCCCCCGATAAGTAAACTTGTAGTCATAATAAACAAGCCAATTGGAACAGAAGCGATGGATTCCTTCCATAATAAATCATACACTTGTTGCTCGCTTTTCCAAACATATACAATTGTACAAATGAGTGCGATACTAACAGAGGACAACATAGAATAACGAATATACATCCACGAAATATTTTTTTGTTTCTTCATTATACTTTCCTCACTTCCGTGTCGCCTACGACAAGCGAAGAAATAATTTTAATACGACGAGGAGCCTCTTTATACTGCTCTGTTCTAAATGTAACATTGCGGTTAAACCCTGTCTCTTCATGACCTGGCAAGAGCACACGGCCGACAATAACAGAGTGATTTAAAGAAAGTTCAATATCATATGGCACATATAAACGAATATTACCAACGACACCTCGAATAACAATTACTGTTTCTCCTTCTGGAATCATAGCAGTTGTTAAATCTATTTCCACATCACAAGCACCATATTGAACATTAATATCCTCAAGTTCATAAATATGATCCATCATTCGTACATTGCCTACAAACATATTTTTCAAATATGGTTCTGTACGATATATTTGCTTCTCTTCGTCTATAATTCCTTTTTCTTTAATTTCAACCTTCATTGCTTTTTGCTGATGTCCTTGTTGAATCAATTGATAACCAATTAAAGCTAAACAAGCAAATACGACAAGAACAAATGCTGCTGATGAAAATAAGAAAAATAAAAATACGATACCACCAACAAATAAAAATACATTCCCCCGTACATAACGATTCTTTTTACGATAATGCCTTCCAAACATAAGCATAATAAATGCAAAAATGAGACCACCTGGTTCAAAATGTCCAAGTATCATATCAAGAAAAAGACCGAACCCAAATATGATGAGGAGCATCCCCATTAATTGTGTCTTTGAAAAATGTTTCTTCACTTCAGCTCCCCCCCTTCTTGTCACATATACATAGAAGAAAAGGCATTGCTTTCCAACACCTTTTCTCCTATCACTATATCATAAGCCTGTTTTATAATATACTACTATTATTTTGTTAACTCTTTCGTTAACGATACATCATTCTTTTCTTTCATTTCACGCTCAAGTTTTGCAATTTTCATATCAAATGTGTCACGCTCATGCCCTTCATTCATACGAGTTTCTAAGTCACGAATGTGATCTTCAATTTCTTCAAATCGTAAGAACGGATTATTTTCATCCATTTTATGCATCGCAGTATTCATCCGACGATTTGCATGTGCCATATTTTCACGTGCCATTAGTTCCATACGCTTTGCGTGCATTTCTTTTAATTTATTTTTCATTTCAGAAAGACGACGCTCTAACTCATCAATTTGCTCTACAACACCTGCATACATTTCTTCTAATCGAGTTACTTGCCCTTCATAATAAGCTACCTCTTCTAACGCACGTTCGTGCAATTGTAATTCGCCTGCTTCTTGAGCAACGATAGCTTGCTTTGATCTTTTATTAACGAAATAACGTGCTTGCTCAAGCTCACGAGCGAAGTTAGATTTTAATGTTTTATGACGCTCAATTAACTTCTCAATTTTTGTTATTTCACGCTCACTATCACGTAAATATTGGTTTAACATCGCAATTGGATTTTTTCTTTCCTTCTCATCTAACACGTTATGAAAATCAGCTAAAATTGCATCGCGTACACGTCCGAATAAAGATTGTTTCATTATAAATCTTCCTCTCTTCTACTTTAATTATAATTTGATTTATTGTTTTAGTTTTTCATTAATTTGTTCCACTCATCTTCAAAGTTGCTATATGGTTTAGAACTTTCTGGAGCAGATTCAACAACTACATCTTTTTCTTTTTTCCACTCACGGTATCCGTAGTATAAAACCACTAAAGCAGCGATACCGATTAATGCTGGTGAATGAGAAAGTGCAATGGATAAACCGATTAAACCAACAATACCCCAAGCTAACTTTCCAAAAAATGATTTAGCTCGCACAAATGATTTATAGCTCCAATATACAACTCCTGCTCCGATTGCGAATCCTACAATACCAGCAAGACTACCAAGAGCAATTAAAGCCAAAATACCGGCTGCGATAAACGCTAGAAATTGTTTCATCTTGTGCTTGCCTCCCTTCGATTTGATACTCTTATCTTAACTATTTTTTCATCTTTCCATAACGAGCTTAAGAACCGTTTTTAACTCAGACTTAAGACCGAGTCATATTCAGCCCTTTACGCAAAAAAACGTGCAGAGTCTATTCTCTGCACGTTTTTTAATTACTAACGTTCATATTAGATTAAGCTGTTTTATGATACTTTTTTTTCTCAGCTACTTTCGAAAACCTTGGAAACCCAATTAAAATAGAAATAATCCCACATACTCCAACTAAAATTGGATAAAATGCATATGGTAACAATTCAACCGGAGATAACGCTGCAAATCCTGCTGCCGTTAACATTTGGGCACCGTACGGGATCAACCCTTGCACACAACATGAGAAAAGATCTAATACACTCGCTGATTTACGAGGATCTATTTCATATTGATCCGCAATATTTTTTGCAAGCGGGCCTGTAAAAATAATCGAAATCGTATTATTTGCTGTACACATATTCGTCATACTCACTAAACCAGCAATACCAAATTCCGCTCCTTTTTTCGAACGAATATTACGTGTTAATACATTCATTAAATATTGAATACCACCATTATATTGGATTAATTCAACCATACCGCCAATTAATATAGCAAGTAATACTAACTCCATCATACCGCCCATTCCAGTCGTTACACTTTTAAAGAAACTTTCTAACGTGTAACTTCCATCTATAAGACCGATAACACCAGATAGTACAGTTCCACCAGTTAATACGATAAGTACATTCCAGCCAAGTAGAGCTGTAATAAGTACTCCTGCGTACGGTAAAATCTTTATCCAATCAAAGCTATGCGCTTTAACCTGCGTATCACTTCCTGAAGTAACTATTACTAATAGTACAATTGTAATAATAGCCGCTGGTAATACAATTAAAAAGTTCGTTTTAAACTTATCTTTCATTTCTGTTCCTTGTGAACGAACAGCTGCGATTGTTGTATCTGAAATAAATGATAAATTATCACCAAACATCGCTCCGCCAACAACAGTAGCCATCGTAAGCGCAATTGAGATATCAGTTTGACCACTAATACCTACAGCAATTGGTGCTAACGCTGCAATTGTTCCCATTGAAGTCCCCATAGCTAATGAAATAAATGCACCAATAACAAAGATTCCAGCTACGATAAATCCTGGCGGTAAAATAGTTAACGCTAAATTAACAGTTGAATCTACCCCGCCCATTCCTTTAGCAGTTTCAGAAAATGCACCAGCAAGCACAAAAATTAATACCATAATCATAATATCTGGATTTCCTGCACCTTTAGCGAACCGCTCTACTTTCACATTAAAACTTTCTTTACGATTCATCACTAAAGCAACTCCTACAGCAATTGAAATCGCTACAAGTATCGGCAATTTATAGAAATCACCTGTAATAATTCCAGAACCAATAAATAGCGCCAAAAATATCCCAAGTGGTAATAAAGCTAAACCATTTCCTCTCGTTTCTTTCAAAGTACCATCTCTCCCTAGTTTCAACCTTTTTCTAATGAATAACAAAAGACCTCTTCCGATGAGAAGAGGTCTTATACATCTATAAGAAACACTCTTCTCATCTTTCAAGCACACGCTTGCTGGATTTGGCACAGCACTCTGAAATCGAGTCCGCTGCCGAGGCATCGTAGGGCCAGTCCCTCCGCCTCTCTTTATAAGAAGGTTTCATATTTATTTTTTAATAATAATTTCTTCCCTAACTTTACTCGCTTACAAAACAAAAGTCAATTATTTTTTGTATAGATTTTTTTGGTAATTATACAAAAATTTGAATACAACAATCATTTTAACTTTTCGATTTCTTCTTCCAATATTGAAATCCAATAAAATTCACTATTTTTTATTGCTGCTAATATCCATTTCGTAGTGTACCAAGCTAACTCATACTCTTCCTTCGTGACATCGCCACTTTTATAAGCATCCTCTAGCTCTTCTTCATCTAATATATACACCTTACCGCTGGGTAATAATACTACATCTAAATATAAATCATCAAAATACGGTAAACCACGATCGTCTATTTCATATTCTTTCGTCACATCAATATAATATTGCACTAAATTGTGCCTATCATCTAACATAGCTGTAATCGCAAAGTTCTTTCCATTAATGAAATATTGAACCCACGTATACCCATCACTTGCAATACAAATTTCTTTACCATCATATTCTTTACAACTAGGCTCTCTCACTTTTTTTATATCCAGTATTCCGAGCATTCCCTCTTCCACTTGCTTAACCGTATAACTCTTTTCTATTAGTCTCTTCCACGAAGCACCGTCACCATATTTACGTTTCATTATGTCTGCTCCTCTTCTATATACAGAAAAGCTCCCACATATTATGTGAGAGCTTGTTCATATTATAATTAAGCAGCTTGACCCTTTTCAGAAATCTCTTTTAAATAAGCTTGTCCTTTTTCAGCGTCATATTGACCTTCCCACTTAGACATAACTACAGCTGCTAAAGAGTTTCCTACAACGTTAACTGCTGTACGAGCCATATCTAAAATACGGTCAATACCAGCAATGAACGCTAAACCTTCAGGTGGAATACCTACTGTACCAAGTGTCGCTAATAATACAACGAATGATACGCCCGGTACACCTGCGATACCTTTTGATGTAACCATTAATACAAGTAATAATGTAATTTGTTGTGTAATAGATAAATCAATACCGTACATTTGCGCCAAGAAAATCGCCGCAATTGCTTGATATAAAGTTGATCCATCTAAGTTAAATGAATAACCTGTCGGAATAACGAAAGATGTAATTGCTTTCGGACAACCGAATTTCTCCATTTTCTCCATGATTTTCGGTAAAACTGTTTCTGAGCTTGCTGTAGAATACGCTAAGATCAGCTCGTCTTTTAAAATCTTAAAGAATTGGAAAATGTTAATTCCAAATATTTTCGCTGTAAGTCCTAAGACAACTACGACGAAGAAGATCATTGCTCCATATACGACAATTAGTAATTTCCCTAATGGAATTAATGAAGCAAGACCAAATGTAGAAACTGTAACACCAATTAGTGCAAACACACCAAATGGTGCAAATTTCATAACTTGGTTTGTTACATAAAACATTGCGTCAGCTACACCTTGGAAAAATTGAAGAACTGGTCTTCCTCTTTCACCAATTGCTGCTACACCTAAACCAAATAGTACAGAGAAGAAGATAATAGCAAGCATATCTCCGTCAGCTAATGACTTCATAATGTTCGTTGGAACAATATTTACAAATGTATCTGCAAATGAATGACTTTGTACTTGCTCTGTTGTATGTGTATATTTTGAAATATCTGTCTTTGTTAACTGCTCCATATTCACGCCTTTTCCTGGTTGGAAAATATTCGCTATTAATAGACCAACAATAATTGCAATTGTTGTAATAATTTCAAAGTAAATAATTGTTTTTCCGCCTAGTCGACCTAGTTTTTTAACATCGCCAACACCAGCAACCCCAACAACAATACTTGCTACAACAATCGGTACAACGATCATTTTAATTAATCGGATGAAAATATCACCAATTGGTTGTAAATAACTCACTACAGCCGGATTGCCAAAGAAAATCGCCCCAACTGCAATACCAAGTGCAAGTCCTATTAATATTTGCCATGCAAGTCCTATTCTTTTCATATTTGTTGTAACCCCCTCTTCGATGTGTCACTCTATCTCTCATTCTATCTCTATAAAACTAAGAAATTAAGAGTATTACATATTATTCGACAATTCACTACATTTTGTCCCTGTTAAAAATCATAAATCAAAATTTAAAATCTGACAACAAAATAACTTTGCTCGAACACAAATAATTTTCTTGACAAAAAATAAACTCATGTCAGAAAACCTCACATGAGAACGATTCCTTACTAGTATTTCATTGGCTTTCTAAGTAATATTTCACCCCATAAAAACTCTTACTTCCCTCCTGCATTTTACAAATAAATCAAAAATTTACCTTTGTTACACATATAAATAAAATGTAAGTACTATGACAATTAAAGTTGAAAAATGATAAATTCCGACAAAACTTAGCAATTTTATAAAGTTTTCTTTACATTATGATTACAACGATAGACACCCTTCTTCTTATGATATATAACATTCATAGGGAAAGGAGTCAGACAACAATGAAAAAGAAATTTGCAGCGTTTAGTGTTTTAGCAGCAGGAACGATTTTTGCTTCCCCGTTACTTTCACCCGTATACGCTGAAACGAATCAAGATAAATTAACTAACATTCAATCTGAATTAGAAGGCAAACAAAGTGACTTACAAAATAAATCAGTCGAGAAAGAACAAATAGAAAAAGAAATTCAAGAATTACAGAAGAAAATCGATGAATTAACTACTTCTATTAATAAAAACGAGGCTGAATTAAACGATACAAAAAAAGAAATTAGCAAAACACAACAAGTAATTACTGACAAAAAGAAACATATAGAACAATTACAAACAAACATAGATACACGTCAGGAAGTTATTAAACAACGATTACAATCTATGCAAGAAAAACCGCGTACAAATATCATTACAGAAGTATTAACAAACTCTACAAACATTGCTGATCTTGTTGATAATATGTACTCCGTAAGTTTAATATTAAACAACGATACAGATATTGTAAAAAAACAAACATCTGATCAAAATGCTGTAACTACAGAAAAAGAAGCTGTTGAGAAAAAAGAACAACAACTGAAAGAATCTGAGCAAAAACTAGAACAAAAACAGCAAGAATTACAAAATAACCAACAACAGCAACAAACTCTTATTAACGATCTACATACGAAAGTAGCAAAAGTAGATTCAGAGATTGAAGGATTAGAAGAATCCAAAGGTATTTTAGAAAATCAACGTCAAGCTGTTCAAAAAGCAATTGAAGAAGAAAAACGTGCCGAAGAAGCTCGTAAAGCGGAAGAAGCTCGCCAGGCAGAAGAGGCTCGCAAACAACAAGCTACTAAATCTGCTCAAGCAACTCAAGCAACTCAAGCAGCTCCAACACCACATGATACAAATATCGGTGGCTTTATCAAACCAGCAGCTGGATCAAAAACATCCGGATTCGGTGTACGTTCTTTAGATAACCATAAAGGAATTGACATCGCTGCTTCGGGAACGGTTCCAATTATCGCTGCTGCAGATGGCGTTGTTATTCGCTCAGAATTATCATCTAGTTACGGAAACGTAGTGTACTTATCTCACCGTATAAACGGAAAAACATATACGACAGTATATGCTCATATGAATAGCCGTTCCGTATCGAATGGACAAACTGTAAAACAAGGCGATCAGCTTGGATTTATGGGGAATACGGGCCAATCATACGGACAACATTTACACTTCGAACTTCATCTTGGAGAATGGAATGTCGGCAAGACAAACGCAGTTGACCCATCTCCTTATATCGGATTATAAAAAACCTCGGTGCCTACCGAGGTTTTTTATTTACACTTCACACAATATAGGCATTCTACATAAACTATAACTAAATGCCTATAGTTTACGAGGTGATCCATATGAATACGCAATTACAACAAAAAATAGAAGAAGCTAGAACGACATATATCGGCCGGATATTTACATTTGGCGGCTCAGTTTTATTTTTAATCGGTTCATTCCTCGCAGTCACCACAGCCTATAAAGCGTATAATCGGCTATTACATTCATCAACATAAAAAAGACGGTAGATCCCCGTCTTTTTTATGCAAACATTTTAAATATACCTATCGCATTTAAAAATACAATTATTACAGTTACCGGAATGACATAACGAAGTAAGAAGAACCAAATGTTAAATAACGTTTTCCCTTTCGTTTCCGTCACTTCTAATTCTTTCATCAACAATTCTTTACTCATTTTATTTGGTACAAATAATGAAATAGCTAGTACTCCTAACGGCAGCAATACGTTACTTACTGAAAAGTCGACTAAATCAAAAAATGTTTTCCCGAATATTTTCACGTCACTCATTATTCCAAATGATAACGCTGATGGAATACCGACTGCAAAAATAAGAATACCAATTAATAATGATGCTGACGGACGCTTCTTCTCATTACCTTTCGCAACAGATGCTACTACAATTTCAAGCATTGAAATTGCTGATGTTAAAGTCGCAAAGAAGAATAAAATTAAAAACATAATAAAGAAAAATTGACCAAATGGTATTTTTGCAAATACTGCTGGAAGGACGATAAACAGTAATCCCGGTCCTTCAGTCGGTTTAACTCCTAATGCGAAAATCGCTGGGAAAATTGCTAATCCTGCAAGTACTGTAACAAAAACAGTTAAACTTACAATAGATGTTGCTGATTTCGCTAAATGTTCTTCTTTCTTTAAATACGAACTATACGTTACCATTACCGAGGCACCTACAGTTAGCGAGAAGAAAGATTGTCCCATCGCATATAAAATCGTATCTGCTGTAAGCTTTGAAAAATCTGGCTTTAAGAAGAACTCTACTCCAGCAAAAGCACCATCGAGTGTTAACGCACGAACAATAATCGCTATAAATAAAATAAATAATAGCGGCATCATGTACTTACTTGCCTTTTCTATACCTTTCTCTACACCTTTACTTACGACAAAAATTGTACAAAGCATAAAGATAAATTGTGCTCCAATCGCACTTAACGGATTTGAAATCGTTTCACCAAACAATTGTCCATAATCAGCTACTCCATTCCAGAAACTGCCTGTCACACTATAATATAAATAAAGTAAAATCCATCCACCTACAACACTATAAAAAGATAGTACACTAAAACAAGTAACAACTCCCATACGACCAATCCAAGGATATAATTTGCTATTTGGCACTAATACTTTATAAGCTGTAACCGCCTCTTTTTGCGTGCTACGTCCAATAACAAACTCCGCTATTAGAAGAGGCATACCTATAAATAAAGTTAATAGTAAAAATACAAGGAAGAATGCTCCTCCCCCGCCATTACCTGCAACATATGGAAATTTCCATATCGCACCAAGACCTACTGCGGCTCCGGCTGCTGCGAGTACAAAGCCTATTTTCGACGTCCATTGCTGTGTTTCTTTCATCATAAATTCTCCTTTTCTGAATATTTAAACTTTTGTTAATTATACACTTTCATTTCATACTCGCACACCTCCTTTAGAAAATAAAAAAGTCCCCTACACGCAAATATGCATGTAGAGGACGATATATGTAATGTAAATACCGTGGTACCACCTCAATTGGATTGATAAATCCCACTTGTTCAAGTACAGGAATAATTCCGATACTCTATCCTTTTAACGGCGGAACCCGGGTTGCCTACTACAATGTTCAACATACCTCTCGCAAGCCCATTCTGTATAATTTATCGTACCGGGCTCCCACCTAACCCCAGCTCTCTGAACGCATCAAATATACGTACTCTTCTTGCTCATCGATTTCATCTATTGAAGTTACTTGTGATTATAAATTATATTTTTATATTTGTAAAGCGCACTTTATCTTTTATTATTTTAAAACCTTTTCCTCTAATTCTCGCAAAAAACTTTCTCTTTTCCCCTCGTTTTGCATATATACTGATTTCAACACTTCCTGGAGCAATATATTTCGTTCCCTCTTTTCTAACTGTAAATCTTTTAACTTCACCCTTACTTCATATAAAAAATCTAAATACGATTCATATGTCTCATCATATTTATTTGCAATCTCATCTCGAATTTTTTTTGCGAGCTTCGGGCTCGCTCCCCCAGTAGAAACTGCTATATTAAGCAAACCACGATGAATCGCTGCCGGAAAATGAACATTACCACTTTCCGGATTTGTAATAACATTTACTAATTGATTCTCCGCGGCATCTTCAGCAACTTGTTCATTTAATATTGAATCACTACTCGCTGCAACAACTAAAAAAGCACTTTTAATATCACTTTTTTCATATTCTCTTTGATACCAACGAATTTTCTTTTCTTCCACAAGTTTTACTAAATTCGCATCTAATTCTGGACTGATTACAACTATATCTGCACCTTGTTTGAGTAAAGGAATAATTTTAAATCCTGCAACTTTTCCCCCACCAATAACAACAACACGTTTCTCATTAACTCGCACTGTAAGTGGATACATACTGATCTCCCTTCAATAACTCCGTCGTTTTCTGAATTAACATATCTTGAAACGCTTCATTCTTCCCTAAATATGGACTGATTTTTATCTCTTCCAATTCATATTGGCGCACTTCTTTCTCAATATGTTTCATAAGTAAACCTGTAAATAACAAGTAAGGCAGTACAACGATGTTCTTTTCTTTTCGTTCTACAACTTCCTTTAACTTCTCCTCAAATTTTGGCTCTGCAGCCGCTAAATAACAAACTTCTACTTTTTTAACCTTCTCTTCCGTTTGAAATAAAGAAGCAATCCAGTTTATATCTCTTAATACTTCAGGATCACTGCTCCCTCTTGCAACGAGAAGTAACGTCACTTCATTTTTATCTTCCTGTTCGATGCCACTTCCGCTATACACCGATTTAACAAGTGTTTCTGACACACCAAACGGATTACCATAAGTCACTTTAACATTCGGATATTGATTCTTGAGCTTTACCAATTCAAACGGGATATCTTTTTTTACATGACCTGCCGCTAATAAAAAAACTGGAATAACAATAACCTCTGTAGCACCACGCTTCAAACATATACGGAACCCTTCATCAATATTTGGATTCGCTAACTCTAAAAAACAAACTTCTTGAATATTCGCTTCTATACGACTCATACACGATGTAATAAATTGAATCGCCTCTTCTTTTGCTGTCTTCAAACGACTTCCATGACATATATATAAGACGGCTTTCATTTTACAACACTCCACTTACTTGATAAGCATTTTCCGTTTGCTTCTCAAACCAATGGATTTTTTCTCTAAAACGGACAACTTCTCCAATTACAATCATGCTCGGATTTTGAATTTGCTCTTTTTTCGCAACATCTACAATTGTCCCTAACGTTCCAACAACTGTGCGCTGCATAGACGTCGTCCCCTGCTCAATAATAGCAACTGGCGTACTTTTATCTTTTCCATGCTTCATCAGTTGTTCGCATATGTAGGGTAAATTACTAACCCCCATATATACAGCTAACGTCTCTACACCTTTCGCTAAATTTTCCCATTTCACTTCTTCTTTAGCACCTTCTTTCCTATGCCCAGTCACAATAGCAAAACTTGCACTTGCATCACGGTGCGTCACTGGAATACCAGCATAAGCAGGTACAGCTATTCCAGACGAAATGCCTGGGACGATTTCAAATGGTACACCTTGCTTTGCTAATGCTTCCGCTTCTTCTCCTCCTCTACCAAATACAAATGGATCACCGCCCTTAAGCCTCGTTACAACTTTTCCTTTTTTCGCATACTTAATAAGAAATGTATTAATTGTTTCTTGCTTCATCGTGTGATAATTCGGGAGTTTCCCGCAATAAATTAAATCCGCATCAGGCTTTGCGTGTGAAAGCAGCTCTTTATTCACAAGGCGATCGTATAAAATAACATCTGCCTTCTCAATACATTTCAATCCTTTAACAGTAATTAAATCTGGATCGCCAGGACCCGCTCCAACAATATAAACCTTTCCCATCATCTCTCCTCATTTCTTCTATTAAAATGAAACTTCCATTCGTATATAAGAATGGAAGTTTTTATTTTTTCGTATTACTGATCTCTACTCATGAATAACAAATGCCGCACCTTTTCGAATCTTCTTTTTTTCAAACAAAGAAATCTCTTTTACCTCTGGCAACGGTAAAAAATGCTTTTCAAGCTCAATCTCCGCAAGCTTAAATGCCTGTTCTTCACTTTGAGCAACAACAACAATCGGAACAATATCACTCACTAATACAGCTTCAAATCGATATAAATCCATATTGTCCTCCCTAAGACGCTATGACATCTTCTAACACGTTATTTAACGCTATTTGTAATGTATCTACACCAACACGACCTACAAAATCATAAAATGTTTCGGCTGGTAATTTATTCTCTTTGAAATAACTTATAAATGATGCGAGTACATCAGGTAAATCCTCGCCATCTATTTTTCCTTTTAACTTTTGATTGTAGGCACCGCCATCTAACAACGTTCCACCTACGTATATTTCAAACGCTTCAACAATTCCCTTTTCCTTCGTTTTCATTTTCACCCCTTGTAATCCAATGTCAGCAATTTGACGTTGACCACATGAATTCGGGCATCCTACCATATGAATTCGAACTGGAACATCAAGTGCAATTTGTGTATCTAAGTATTCTGCAATTTTTCGTAATCTTTCTTTCGTTTCTACTAGTGCAAGATTACAATATTCAATACCAGTACATGAAACCGCATGACCAATAAATGATTTCGGGCTTGCAGATATCGCTTCAAACAACGGTTCACTAAGTAATCCTTTTACATTTTCCGGCGGAACGTTCGGAATAATAAAATTTTGTGAATTACATGTACGAATTTGTCCATTTCCATATTGCTTTGCGATTCTTGCAATCTCAAACATTTCTTCTGCATGTAAACGACCTACTGGTACATTAAAACCTACATATTTTAATCCCTCTTGTTTTTGGTCTTGAACACCATAAAAATAGCCTGCATTCCATCCTTTGAGTGCACTTTCCCCTTTACTTTGTAAAGGCCCTGTATACTCTATTAGTTTCTCTTTAAATTTCTCTGCTCCCCAGTCCGCAACAAGAAATTTCAAACGGGCTAAATGACGTTTCTCACGATATCCAAAATCACGGAATATAGTAGCAATCGCAATCGCCACTTCCTTCACTTCTTCTGGTAAAACAAACACATCTAATTCATCAGCTAAATATGGACGGGCTGATAACCCTCCGCCTACTTTTATATGAAAACCAACTTTTTTCTCACCATCTATTTCTTTCGTAGCAGGTGTAAATGCAACACAGTTAATCTCTGCGTTTGCTGAGTTATAAATATTAGAACTAATAGACATTTTAAATTTACGTGGCAAGTTAGAAAACTCTTCATTATGTTGGAAGTAGTCATATACTTCTTTCACAATATGTGTCGTATCAAATAGTTCATTTGCATCAATTCCAGCAAGCGGATTACCTGTAATATTCCGCGTAATATCACCACAAGCCCCCGCTGAAGATAATCCAACTCTTGCTAATCTTTTAAAAATATCTGGAATTTGCTGAATTTCTAACCAGTGAAACTGAATCGCCTGTCTCGTAGTAATATCTATTACATCACGTCCATAATCCTCAGCGATAGAAGCAAGTACTTCTGCCTGCGCATTTGTAATAATCCCTGACGGAATATTTACCCGCATCATAAAATAACCAGCTTCTTTTGGACGTTGTAAATACAATCCTGCCCATTTAAAGGCATCCCACTCTTCTTTCGGAATAGATTCAAATCCATTTTCCGCATAGTAAGGAATATCATTAAAAATTTCTAAACCATCTTTTTCTAATTTATTTTTCTCCGTCTGATTTAATTTTTCATTGTTAGCCCATACTTTTTCATAACTCATTTTTAAATCCCCCTATATAAAGTGAAACTTTAATCAGTAGAGTTTTGTTCATCCCACGCTGATTATTAGCCTTAACCAATCGGGTATTTACGGGCAACCCGACTCCCACCTAACTTCTTTGCCCCAACCGAATTTTGAGGTGGGAATTTTACTTCCCGGCAAATAGCGGGATAAAACTACGCTCTTGTAAGTACTTCACGATTTGTTCTGCACATTCTTCAATAGAATATTTGTGCGTTTCTACAATTAATTCTGCTTGTTCTGGCTCTTCATAAGGCGAATCAATACCTGTGAAATCCTTAATATCACCTTTTCTTGCCTTTTTATAAAGCCCTTTCGGATCACGTTTCTCACACTCTTCAATCGGACACTTCACAAAAATTTCAATAAATTCATCTGCCGCTAATAAATCTCTTACTTGTTTGCGATCTACTCGAAATGGTGAAATAAACGCTGTAAGGACAACTGTTCCTTGATCTACAAATAACTTTGCCACTTCGCCAATACGTCTTATATTTTCCATGCGATCACTTTCAGAAAATCCTAAGTCTTTATTTAAACCGTGGCGAATGTTATCCCCATCCAGCACATAATTTCCAATATTCTTTTCAAACAGTTTACGAGCGACCGCATTCGCTACTGTAGATTTACCCGAAGCTGATAAACCAGTA
The DNA here is from genome assembly GCF_008368965.1 of Bacillus sp. AY2-1. NCBI lineage: Bacteria > Bacillati > Bacillota > Bacilli > Caryophanales > Bacillaceae > Bacillus > Bacillus sp. AY2-1. The sequence continues at coordinate 41,406 of NZ_QPEL01000020.1, forward strand.
AACCAAATTACAAAACTGTGATGTCCATTCTTCACTCTTCTATCATCTTTTGAAACCGAAGCTATATGCCAAGTAATATTCGTATCCATCTCGTTCTCTCCCTATTCTGTTACTACTTCTTTTTTTAAACCTTTAATTAGCACTTCTACTACTTCTTTACGACTAAATGTACTTGGCGGAATCTCACCGTTTCTTAATAATTCTCTTACTTTCGTACCCGATAAAATAACATGATCTTCTTTTCCGTGCGGACATGTTTTCGTTGAAGCCATCGCTTCACATTTCGTGCAGTAAAAACTATGTTCAAAGAATAGTGGTGTAATGCCTAACTCTTCTATCGTAAAATTCGTGAAGATTTCTTGCGCTTCGTATGTTCCGTAATAATCTCCTACTCCGGCATGATCACGCCCTACAATAAAGTGTGTACATCCAAAATTCTTTCTTACTAACGCATGAAATATAGCTTCCCTTGGTCCTGCGTAACGCATTGCAGCAGGAAATACACTTAAAAAGACACGATTTTTCGGATAATAGTTTTGAAGGAGTACTTCATAGCTTTCCATTCTTACATCAGCAGGAATATCATCCGATTTCGTTTCTCCAACGAGTGGATTTAAAAAGAGACCATCTACAATTTCAAGAGCAGATTTTTGAATATACTCATGGGCACGATGTACCGGGTTTCTCGTTTGAAATCCGACTACTGTTTTCCACCCACGTTTTTTAAATTCTTCTCTCGTTTCAATTGGGTCTAAACGATAAGAAGGAAATTGATTATTTTCAAAGCGTTTTGTTAGAATAATAGTTCCTCCAACGTAAACGTTTGGCCGTTCATATAACTTTTTCACTCCTGGATGAACCTCATCCGTTGTTTTATATACAAGTAACGCTTCTTTTTCTTTATCTGGTACGAAAATATCTTCTATTTGAATAACACCATATATATTTCCATTGTTGACAAGCTTTACTTCCTCTCCAGTCTTCAGGCTTTCTGCGACTTCTTCTGTTACCGGTAATGTAATCGGTATACTCCACACACTACCATTTGCTAAACGAAGCGTTTCTACGACTGAATCATAATCTTCCTTCCCTAAAAAACCAGTAAGCGGGCTATATCCACCTGTCGCCAATAGTTCTAAATCACTTAAAGCAATATTGTCTAATTTAATTTCTTTTTCAATTTGTGATACCTCATATGTCTCATCTATACGGTTTACTAATTCGTTTACTGTGCTCATTTTCTATATCCCCTCTTAGCTTTATTTCAAGATTCATCTTATTGATAATGAAGACCACATTCGGTTTTCATTTTCCCAGCCCATCTACCATCTCTTGAATCGCCACCATCCCCTACAGGTAAAGTACATTTCTCACACCCAATACTTGGATAGCCAACATCATGCAACGGATTATACGGCAAGCTATGTTTGTATACATATCGCCAAACTTCTTTCCACGTCCAATGAATGAGTGGACAAACTTTAATAGATTGAAAACGATGATCTTGATTTATAAACTTTGTATGCTTACGTGTTTCTGATTGTTCCCTTCTTAAGCCCGATATCCATGCTTTTTCCACGACTAATGATTTTTCTAAAGGTAAAATTTTTCTAATCTTACAACAAAGATTCGGATTGCTCTCCCACAGTTTTTCACCATGCAACTTCGCCTGTTCATCAAGTGTAAGTTCTGGCTGTTTTTCTATAATATTCAATGAAGGAAATCGTTCCCTCACTCTTTGAATTAATTCATACGTTTCTTGAAAATGAACATTTGTATCTAAAAATACAACTTTAGCAGATGGATTTACTTGGTTTATAAGGTGCAGCAATACCATACCTTCCACCCCAAAGCTACATGCATAGACGATTTCATCTTTATACTCTTCATAAGCCCAATTTAATACTGATAACGCGCCTTTTGTTTCATCTTCTTCCGAAAATGAAACAACATTTTCTTCCCACGTTTCATACGTCAACATGTTTTTTCCCCCTGTAAAAGCAAAAAGACGGTTTTAACCTAATGAAAATAGGTTAAAACCGCCTCTAGTTTTTCTAGTCAGCGCTTTTCACTTTAAACGTACTTTTTCACTTTTCTCTAACTGAATTACTTTTCCATCTTGCACAACAATTGTAATTGAACCATATTTCATATCAGCAAGCATCGCTTCAATCTTCTCGGATACTTCATCAAAATGTTCCCGTACACTCACGCGAACAGCCCCCCTTTTTATTCATAAAAAAAATCTTTCCCATTTCGAAAAGACTGTTCGGTAATATATTTTACCTTATCTTTCAAAATGGATTCCATTTTGCTGGATTTAGCACCTTGCTTTCTATAAGCAGGTTGCCGAGCTTCTTCGGGCCAGTTCCCTCCGCTTCTCTTGATAAGCTTTGTATTTGTATTTTATCACAATTCTGATTTTTTTCAATCCTAGTTTTCCGATATATTTTAATTATTTTATTTTACAAAAAAGGAATTGCCCATCCGAACAACTCCTTTTCTATTTAGACAAGCTCTTTAATACGTATGCGATCGTTCCCAATAATATTTTCATATGTTTCGCGTTCCACAACTACTTGCGATGTTCCGCCTTTTGCAAAGACCACGGCTGGTCTTCGAATCCGATTGTAATTATTCGCCATCGAATACCCGTAGGCTCCTGTACAGGAAACTGCTAGTAAATCAGCAGAAGCGACTTTTGGTAAATGAATATCCCAAATCAACATATCTCCACTCTCACAGCATTTCCCAGCAATCGAAACGAGTTCCTCATTCTCATCATTCCCTCGATTCGCTAACATTGCTTCATAACGCGCACTATATAAAGCAGGTCTTAAATTATCTGTCATTCCACCATCGACTGATACATATTTCCGAATACCAGGAATATCTTTCACAGATCCAACTGTATAAATTGTTGTCCCAGCATCACCTACAATGCTACGGCCTGGTTCAATCCATATTTCTGGCAATGGATATTCACATACAGTAAATTGTTCTCTCACTGCACTTGTTACAGCTCGCACATATGTCTCAAGAGTTAATGGTGTATCCGACTCTGTGTAGCGTATTCCAAATCCCCCGCCTACATTTAACACTTTTACTACATAGTTTGTTTGCTCTCTCACTTCTTCTAAAAATTGGCGAAGAACTTCAATTGCTCGAACAAAACCAGCTGTTTCAAATATTTGCGATCCGATATGTGAATGAATCCCTAGCACATTATAATTTGATTTTTGTAAAGCAAATCCAATTGCCTGCATCGCTTGACCGTTTGAAACGCCAAATCCAAATTTCGAATCATCTTGGCCTGTTGTAATATATTCATGTGTGTGCGCCTCTACTCCAGGCGTTACACGAATTAATATGTTCACAAATTTTCCATGTTGCATCGCTAAATCGTGTAAAATTTCTAATTCAAAGAAATTATCTACGACAAAACAACCAATATTCGCCTGAAGAGCCATCACTATCTCTTCTTCTGTTTTATTATTTCCATGAAAATGAATACGTGATGCTGGAAATCCTGCTTGGAGCGCAGTATATAATTCTCCCCCAGAAACAACGTCTAATGACATATTCTCTTCACGAGCTACTCGGCACATCTCCATGCACAAGAACGCCTTGCTTGCATATGCTACTTGATAAGAGAAACCACTTTCTTTAAAAGCACGATGAAACGCTCGGCATTTTCCTCGAATAGACTCTTCATCATATACATAAAGTGGTGTTCCGTATTGCTTTGCTAGCTGCGTCGTATCGCACCCTCCAATTTCTAAGTGTCCTTGCCCATTAATTCGGCTTGTGCCGTGTAAATACATTTAAATTCCTCCCTTATTTCCTCTAAAACTCATAACCCCAATCTTCTATTCATTGCAGCACGCTTTTAGATAGACAAAAAACGCGCGGAACAATGTTCACACGCGTTTCTTATTAGGAAAAATATATATTGAAAAAATAAACGAGTTGTTATCTCCTCAAAATAAGAAACCGCATCAACATCTCCAAATAGCTCTCCATAAAATAAATCTTATGACAGTACTACATTTATTCAATGTAGTCCCAATATATGAATAAGATGGTTATTCTTATATTTCGGCAATAGTCCCTTTCAACCTATGATCACAGATTCCATTAAATCTCCCATAGCTTACTCTTTCCTATCGCGGCCTCTACCTTTGAGAGTAGATGAGGTAAGTCTATTTAATTTTCAAACATCTAATTGTTGCTATTAACAATACCAAAGGACCATTTTATTTGTCAAACAATTTTTTATATTGTTTTTTTACAGTTTAATTTTGTATCGTTTGGTAAGCGCTTTACTGAAATCTTTGTCACTTCCCATTCGCCTTCTTCGTTATTAAATGTAATCGTTACCTTCTCAAATGGTGGAGCAATTTTCCCAGCAACACGTTCATACTTTGTCACTTCAATACTTGCTTGAAATAAATATGTACCGCTATACACTTTTTTTAAACTAATAATTTTAGGACATTGATAAGGTTTCAAACTTCCATATTGTTTTTCAATTGCTTTATTTATTTTTGGAAATAAAACAGAATAAAGTGCATCTTCCATAAGAGGTGCATCATATTGAGCTACCGACACACTCGGTGAAGTAAAAAGTATAACACTACTGCATGCTATAAAATATAATAATTTTCGCATTATAACCTCCGTATATCACGCGATTCTTTCTACGTACGATAATTATCATACATAGAAATTCTGTTTTATTGTCTCCCACCAATCTTTTTCTACTCGATTATTATAAAAAAGCCCACAACCCCCTTTTATTTTCGTATAATGATACTCATAGTATAATAATCATAATAACAAAGGACTGTTCGTATATATAAAAGGAGTCGTTAAGCAAACTGACTCACAAGAACTGTCATGCTTTTTAGGAGAGGAGTATATTATGCTACAACATCTGTTTCCAAAACTGCGATTTGCACTCGTTGCAGTCGTTTTACTATGGATTAAAACATATATTGTGTACAAGCTAGCATTTGATATTAAAATTGATAATTTCTTTGAAGAATTCATGCTTTTTATTAATCCACTAGCTGCGTTACTTTTATTTTTCGGCTTAGCTTTACTTGCATCTAAGCACCGAAACCGAATTATAATTGGAATCAGTTTTATACTGTCATTTATTTTATTTGGAAACGCAATGTTTTATGGGTTCTATAACGATTTCGTTACTTTCCCGGTTTTATTCCAAACAAACAATATGGCTGATTTAGGGACAAGTATAAAAGAACTCTTTACGTACAAAACATTACTTTTATTTGCAGATGCAATTATTTTAATGTTTATTTCGCGTAAATTCCCATCATTTGGCGACAAAACACCACTTTCCCGCTCAGAGAAGCGAACTTTCTTTAGCGGTGTAACAGCTTTATTAGCACTACAAATTGTTGTATCAGTTATTTATAAACCACAAATGTTCTCACGCTCATTTGACCGTCAAACTGTTGTGAAAAATTTAGGTTTATACACATATCATCTATTTGATATTACACTTCAATCCAAGTCTTCAGCTGAGCGTGTATTTGCAAGTGGCGATGGATTTTCTGAAATTAAGAACTATACAGACTCAAAAGACAAGCAAGTTGATAAAAACTTATTTGGAGCTGCAAAAGGTAAAAATGTAATTTTAATTTCAATGGAATCTACACAAAGCTTTGTTATTAATAAAAAAATAAATGGAAAAGAAATTACACCATTTTTAAATGAATTTATTAAGGATAGCTTCTATTTCGATAACTTCTATCATCAAACTGGACAAGGTAAAACTTCTGATGCTGAATTTATCGTTGAAAACTCACTTTACCCACTAGATCGTGGTTCTGTATTCTTTACTCATGCAACAAATGAATACACAGCTACACCAGAACAATTAAAGAAATACGGATATTCTTCCGCCGTCTTCCATTCAAACGATAAAACGTTTTGGAATCGGGATGTAATGTATCCTACACTTGGATATGATCGTTACTTTAATTTAAATGATTACGTAGGAACGGAACAAATGTCTGTCGGTTGGGGATTAAAAGATAAAGAGTTCTTTGAACAATCTATTCCAAAGTTAAAATCTTTACCGCAACCGTTCTATACAAAATTTATTACATTAACAAATCATTTTCCGTTTCTTCTAAATCCGGAAGACCAATATGTTGATGAATTCAACTCAGAAAGTGGTGTTGTAAACCGCTACTTCCCAACTGTTCGTTACACAGATGAAGCTCTTAAATTATTTATTAAACAATTAAAAGAAGAAGGACTGTATGATAATTCCGTTATTGTCATTTATGGTGATCATTATGGTATTTCCGAAAACCATAACGCAGCTATGGCACAGTTCCTAGGAAAAGATACTATTACACCATTCGATTCTATGCAATTACAACGCGTTCCTCTTATTATTCATGTGCCTGGTCAAGAAGGAAAAGTTGTTTCTAAAGTATCTGGTCAAATTGATATTAAACCAACGCTCCTTCATTTACTTGGTATTAAAACAAATAAATCCGTTGAATTTGGAACTGACTTATTTATTAAAGAAAAAGACCCGCTTATGGTAATGCGTGATGGTAGCTTTGTTTCTGAAGAGTATGTTTATACAAAAAATATGTGCTACAAAAGAAGTACGGGTGAAGAAGCTGACATGACGCTATGTCAGCCGTATGTTGAAAAAGCAAAAACAGAATTAAAACTCTCCGATAAATTAATTTATGGAGATTTATTACGTTTCGATCCTAATAATCGATATAAAACCGGAACGATGACAACGAAATTTGAATAGTAAAGGAAGCAACTTTATACAAGTTGCTTCCTCTTTTTATTTTCACTTAATTTATTCCTCATCCTTCTATGAAATCTTTCACAAATTGGTAATTTCTTTCGTATGAGGAATAAATTTATGGTATGATAAAATAAGTAAACTTTCATACACTAATTAAGAATTTATTACAGAAAGCAAGGGATCAGATTTTGTATAGAGCAGCTATTCCAAACTTATTTACGCTCGGAAATTTATATAGCGGATTTTTATCAATCGGCTATGCATCTTTAGGATATTATAAATCAGCTGCTATTTTAGTACTTATCGGGATGATGTTAGATAGTCTTGATGGTCGTGTTGCTCGTTTATTACGTGTTGATTCACAAATGGGAAAAGAGCTCGACTCGCTTGCAGATGTCGTAACATTTGGTGCAGCACCTGCTGTTTTAATGTATTACACATCTTTCTCAAACTACGGAATCATCGGATTATACATAGCGGGATTATTCCCTCTTTTCGGGGCATATCGTTTAGCACGATTTAATGTAACACCATCTTCTACTTCAATGAAATATTTCACTGGAGTACCGATTACAGCAGCGGGAGGGCTTGTTGCTTTCTTAACATTATTTTCACATACCATTCCAAAAATCGTTCTTATTACCGTATTTGTAACGTTCGCATTTTTAATGGTGAGCCGCATTCGTATCCCAAGTTTAAAAGATGTACCAATTCCACGATATAGCATCATTATTACACTATTTTTAGTTGGAATCATTATTACAATGTATCAAACAGGATTTGGCAATTTTTCTGTTTTCTTATTCATTGCCATTCCACTATATATTTTGTACATGTTATCTCAATTCATTAGACAAAGACCGTCTAAAAAAGCGAATAAAGAAAAATAAGAAACCTTCCGAGTCCGGAAGGTTTCTTTTTATTTTGTGACTAATACCTTTTGATTTACAGGTGTTACTGGCTCTTCGCCGTTTAATACAGCTAAAATATTTCTGACAGCCATTTCAGCCATCGCATCACGAGTTTCAAACGTTGCATTCCCTACGTGTGGAGCAAGCACTACATTCTTTAATTCTTTTAGCTCTTCTGTAATTTTCGGTTCAAATTCAAACACATCAAGAGCTGCCCCTTCAATTTCATTCGTTTTTAATGCATGAGCAAGTGCCGCTTCATTCATAATTGGTCCACGTGAAGCATTTACAATATACGCTGTTTTCTTCATCATTTTAAACTGCTCTTCATCAATCATATGATGTAATTTTGGATTATAAGCACAGTTAATTGTAATAAAATCTGCTGTTTGTAATAATTCTTCCAACGTCACATACGTTGCTCCCAGTTCACTTTCAGCTTCAAGCTTACGATTTGGCCCTGTATATAAAACACCCATTCCAAATGCTCTCGCACGTTTTGCAACAGCCTTCCCGATTTCTCCAAGACCAATAATTCCAATTGTCTTACCGTGGACTTCTCGTCCTAAGAAAAATAACGGTGCCCATCCGTTAAATCCAGTCGTACGACATAACGTATCCCCTTCAGGAATTCTACGCGCCGCTGCTAAAAGAAGTGCAAATGTTAATTCTGCAGTCGCTTCCGTTGATACTTTCGGTGTATTCGTTACTGCAATTCCTTTTTCGCCAGCATACGTGTAATCAATATTGTCGTAACCAGCACCATAGTTTGCAACAATCTTTAAATGAGGCGCTGCATCAATAACTTCTTTTGGCACCTTTGTTGAAAGTAAACTTAACAATGCATCTTTATCTTTTACACGCTCTGTTAATTCATCTATAGAAATTAACTCCTCTTTATCGTACATTTCTACATCATGATCTTTTAATAGTTCTAATCCAATTTCTGGAATTTTTCCCGCTACTAATATTTTTGCCACTACTAACACCTCTTCTATAGAAAATAAGATATCTCTTATATTTCATTGTAAGAAATCCATATATAAAAACCAAGGAATTTGATTATAGTTTTGAAAATCGACACTTTTCCATAAAAAAAGAGGAGATACAACTCTCCCCTCTTCTTACGCTTTTTCCTGCGATTCTTCTCCGAGCTTCACATCAATAGTTCCTTCTGCAACCGTATCGCTAATTTGCTCCTCAATAACCGATTGAGATGCAGCATTCGTTTCAGACGTATAAGCTTGTTGCTGTGCAACTTGTACATTTTGTTTATTTTGTTGTTTCGCCATTTCTTACCCTCCTTTTCATTCTTTCTTATTTTGAACAAAAAGGACGGTTTTCATCAAAAAATCGCGTTTCATTTTAAATTTGTTACTTCTTCTTCAAGCAACCTCATTACTCTTGCTCGCTTCGTAAATGTTGCGACCTGAGTAACACCGTGAGCTCGTAATGTTTGTACATTTTCTTGTACATAATTCCCTAAATCATTTGGATAATGGGCATCCGAAGAAATCGTAATTGGAACACCATACTTAGCTAATACTTGTAAATATAGTGGACTTGGGCACATTTCACGAACAGGGTAACGATAGTACAGTCCTGCATTTATTTCTGTTGCCGTATTCGTTTCTACTAACGCACAGGCAATTTCCTCATAATAAGAAAGCTGTTCATTCTCATCCAATCGATAATTAAATACCTTTATATTATCAAGATGAGCGATAATATCAAATAACTCTGTATGAATCGCACTCTCAACTGTTTTAAAAAACGTATCGTATAATGTGCGTAGGTCATGCACCTCAAAATATTCTTTCGTATCCGGATTATCAAATCCCCAGCCATTTAGAAAATGAACGGAACCAATTACATAATCAAAGTCTCCTAGCGCTAATAATTCTTTTAACTCTCCTTCACAATCAAGAAAATAATCCGCTTCAATTCCAAGTTTAAGTGTGACACCTCTTTTACTCCATCGTTCTTTCGCTTCTTCAATTGCCTTTGTAAAATCATACAGTGAAACTACCCTTACTTGATCTAACCATTCCTTCTGTATACGACCAAGCTTAGAATCACTAATATCTACATATTTTTCATAATATCCTTGCGCTTCATGAAAACGATATAGATGATCAACAATTCCCACTTCTTTTATTCCTTTTCGCACAGCTTCTTCTAAATAGAGATCCATCCATTCTTTTGTAAATGGCCCTTCCTTCACACGCTTTTGCAAACGCTCTTGTGTTTTCATAAGCCAATCAATAGAATGCCTTTCTTGAAGCGGTTCATAACATTCCAACGCTTCATTTATTTTAGCAAGCCATCTTATTGAATACGGTCCTTCTTCTAAGTGAAGATGATAATCTACTTTCATATACATTCCCCCTTATAATGTATCTATTTCCCTTCTATCCCCAACTCTCGAAAGCTTTCCATTTCGTTCTTTCACCTCTCGCATGACATCTTCCAATGCAATATTTTTTTCAGCCAATAAAACGAAACAGTGATAAAATACATCAACCATTTCTTTCACTACTTCTTCTTTATCATTATTTTTACATGCGATAATTACTTCAGCGCACTCTTCACCAATTTTCTTTAAAATTTTATCTTCTCCTTTTGAAAATAAATAATTTGTATACGATTCAGGAAGTGGGCTTTCCTTTCGTTCTTCAATTGTTTTATACAGCAACTTAAAGGCATTTTCCATATGTATCCCCCCTATATAATTTGATAGTGAAAGCATGTCTTCTCCCCCGTATGACAAGCAGGCCCTACTTGTTTCACATTCACAACAATTGAATCTTGATCACAATCTAAGTATAGAGATTGCACATATTGAACATTCCCTGATGTTTCTCCCTTATTCCATAACGACTGCCTCGAACGAGAATAAAACCATGTTCTTTTCGTCTCTAACGTTTTTTCATATGCGTCTTCATTCATATAAGCTAGCATTAAAACTTCTTTCGTACCTTCTTCGATGACAATTGCTGGTATTAATCCTTTTGAAAAATTAGGTTTCATAACCGCACCTCAACATTTGCATCTCTTAATTTTCGCTTTACACTCTGCACTGTCGCCTCACCATAATGAAATATGGATGCCGCTAACGCTGCATCAACCGTTGTCTTTTGAAAAACTTCTATAATGTGATCCGTATGACCACAGCCCCCTGATGCGATGACTGGAATGGAAACACTTTTTGAAATCTCTTCTGTTAAACGAAGATTATATCCACTTTTCGTTCCATCTGCATCCATACTCGTTAACAAAATTTCACCCGCCCCGAGCTTAACAACACGCTTCGCCCATTCTATAGCATCCATTTCTGTGTCAACTCTTCCACCGTTGACGTATACGTTCCATTTATCTTCCGCTACTTTTCTAGCGTCAATTGCGACGACAATACATTGTGATCCAAAGTGTTCTGCCCCTTCTTCGATTAGCTTCGGGTTTCGCACTGCCGCTGAGTTTATTGAAACTTTGTCTGCTCCAGCTCTTAGTAAATTGTACATATCTTTCACACTTGAAATCCCCCCGCCAACCGTAAGAGGAATAAATACTTTTGCTGCTGTTTTTTCTACAACATCTATAATCGTTTTTCTTCCTTCATGGGTCGCCGTAATATCTAAAAATACGATTTCATCTGCCCCTGCCTCGTTATATGCTTCAGCTATTTCAACCGGATCACCGACATCTTGTAATCCTATAAAATTTACACCCTTTACGACTCGCCCTTCTTTCACATCTAGACATGGAATAATTCGTTTCGCTAACATAACTTCGTTACCTGTAATACTTCTTCTAAATCAATCTTTTTCTCGTAAAGCGCCTTTCCAATTATGACACCATATATATTCATATCATTTAACTTTTTCACATCTTGAATAGATGCCACTCCTCCAGAGGCAATGAGACGAATGCCCACACTTTTTTGAAGTAACGTCAATTGTTCAAAATTTGGCCCTGCAAGCGTCCCGTCTTTCGAAATGTCTGTAAACACAATCGTTTGAACACCTAAACTTTCCATTTGTTTCGCTAAAATAATATAAGAAATTTCAGACAAATCAAGCCAACCTCTCGTTGCTACGAAACCATTTTTCGCATCAATTCCAACAATGATTTTCTCTTTATATAGATGAACTGCTTCCTCTAAAAATGACTTATCATAAAGAGCCGCTGTTCCTAAAATCACTTTTTCTACACCTACTGACAATAACTTCTCCACCGCTTTAAGTGAACGAATTCCTCCTCCCACTTGCACAGGAATACGTACCGCCTTGCAGATTTTTTCAATGACGAGAAAATTTAGCGACTCGCCAGCAATTGCACCGTCTAAATCAACAATGTGTAGTATTTCCGCTCCAAGCTTTTCAAATATGATCGCCTGCGCTACCGGATCTTCATTCATCACCGTTTCTTTACTAAACTCTCCTTGATAAAGTCTAACGCATCGCCCTTCCTTTAAATCGATAGCCGGGAAGATTTCCATACTTCTACCACCCCTTGAAAATTTTTTAATATTTGCATGCCAATTTCACCACTTTTTTCTGGATGAAACTGTGCACCAAATACATTTCCTTTCGCTACAAACCCTGGTACTTGCATTCCATAATCACTTACTCCGCATACAATTTCATCTGGACAATCCGCGTAATATGAATGAACATAATACACGAAAGAACCATCTACTAATCCATTCCAAAGGGGAAATTCTCTTTCCTTCCTTAATTCATTCCATCCCATATGAGGAATTTTATACGAAACTTTTAACTTACGAATTTCCCCTGGTAGTAAACCTAACCCACTACAACCTTTTAGTTCCTCACTTCGTTCAAATAAAAGCTGCATGCCCAAACATATACCGAGGAGTGGTTTTCCTATATCACAAACTTCTTTTAGTACACACACTAAATCTCTTTCTTCTAATACTTCCATCGCTTTCGGAAATGCACCTACTCCCGGTAAAATCACGCCATCGCTTCTCAATATCTCTTCTTTATCACTCGTTACAATGTGCTCTGCCCCAATATATTTTAATGCTTGCTCTACACTACGAATATTCCCCATTCCATAATCTATAATGGCAATCAATTACAACATCCCTTTCGTTGAATTTACACCAGTAATGTTGGCATTTTTTTCGACCGCTTCTCTAAGCGCTCTACCAAAAGCTTTAAATAATGCTTCAATTTTGTGATGTGTATTACTTCCATATAGAACGCGCGCATGTAATGTAATATTGGCAGCATGTGCAACTGCTCTAAAAAATTCTTCCGTCAATTCTGTATCAAAATCCCCGAGCTTCGGATTTGTTAATTCCCCTTGAAATACACAATATGAGCGTCCACTTATATCAATTGCGACAAATCCTAAAGATTCATCCATCGGTACATACGCTGAACCGTAACGATTAATTCTCTCTTTATTTTGCAATGCTTCTTTCAAGCAATTTCCGATTACAATTCCAACATCTTCAACGGTATGATGTGCATCGACAAATACATCACCTTCTGCCTCAACTTGCAATCCAAATCTTCCATGTCTAGCAAATAAAGTCAGCATATGATCGAAAAAACCAATCCCCGTTTGAATAGATACATTCGTACTTTCATCAAGCTGCAAACTTAATTTAATTTTTGTTTCTGTCGTCTGACGTACTTGACTGGACTGACGCATTATTTTTCCTCCTCAAACCTTATTTGGATTGCTCTCGCATGTGCATGTAACCCTTCTTTATTTGCAAGCTCTACAATATGATGCTGTACATTTTTTAATGCTTCCTCCGTATAAGAAATAAAACTTGATTTTTTCACGAAATCATCGACTGATAACGGAGAAAAAAATCTTGCCGTTCCGCTCGTTGGTAATACATGATTCGGTCCCGCCAAATAATCCCCGAGCGGTTCAGGTGCATATGGCCCAAGGAAAATAGAGCCTGCATGTTTCACATAATCTAGAGCATTCATCGGTTCTTTTATATGTAACTCTAAATGTTCTGGAGCAATTTCATTTGATAACTTTAGTGCCTCCTCTAAAGAAGGAACGATAAAGATGGCTCCATTTCTATTTATTGATTCACGTGCAATTTCACTTCTTGGTAACATTTCTAACTGTCTTTCTACCTCTTTTTCTACTTCTTTAGCTAGTTCCATATTCGTTGTAATACAAATTGCCGTTGCTCTCTCATCATGCTCTGCTTGCGATAATAAATCCGCTGCGATATATTTTGCATTACCTGTTTCATCCGCGACAACTACAATTTCTGATGGACCAGCAATCATATCGATATTTACTATTCCGTATACTTCTCGTTTCGCTAGAGCGACGTACAAATTTCCCGGTCCAACTATTTTATCCACTTTCGGAATCGATTCCGTCCCGTATGCTAAAGCCGCAATTGCTTGCGCGCCACCTATCGTATAAATTTCATCTACCCCCGCAAGATTTGCAGCAGCTAATATATGAGGATCAATTCCTTCTTTCCTCGGCGGTGTTACCATTACAATCTTTTTCACACCTGCGAGTTTCGCCGGCAATACATTCATTAATACTGAAGAAGGATATGAGGCTGTCCCACCCGGTACATATACACCTATATTTTCTAATGGCCGAATGAGCTGCCCTCTAATTATGCCTTTACTTTCACAATCGAATATTGAGTACTTCTTTTGCTTTTCGTGATACGAAACAATGTTTTTCTTCGCCTCTTTTAAAGCTTCTAAAAATGAATTCTCTACAAGCATACTCGCTTGCTGTATTTCTTCTTCACTTACACAAAAATCTTTCATCTCTACACCATCAAACTTTTTTGTATAGAAAGATAAAGCCTCATCTTTCCCTTCCCTTACATTTCTAATGATTTCTCTTACACTTCTTTGAACAGTTTCTTCTATTATATTAGCGTTTTCTCTTAGCACTTTTATTTTAGATAATGCCTCCTTAAAGTCTTCATAAATGATTTCCATTTTAAGTCCTCCTATTTCCCTGATAAGATTTCTTGCTCCATCATATTTACAATACTGAATATTTCGTCTTTTTTAGTTTTTAAGGCCGCCTTATTTACAATCATCCGAGCCGATATAGATTGCATTTCCTCAAATATAATAAGTCCATTCTCTTGTAATGTTTTTCCTGTTTCAACAATATCTACAATTGCATCTGCCAATCCAAGAAGAGGAGCGATTTCTACAGAACCTTCTATTTTAATAATTTCTACGTCCTCTCCCTTATCATGAAAATAAGTAGAAGTAATATGTGGGTATTTCGTAGCAATTCTTTTCTTCCGGTAACTTTTCGGATTATACGTAGGAATAGAAGCAACACAAAACTTACAAATCCCTACTCCTAAATCCAGCATTTCATAAATATCTTTCTCGTTTTCCATTAAAATATCTTTTCCAACGATCCCAATATCAGCTACCCCATGTTCTACATAAGTAGCAACATCAACCGCTTTTACTAAAATAAATGAAACATTTGTATTTTTACTTTGAAATACAAGCTTCCGACCTTTATTTTTGAGTTCCGAACAATCAATTCCAATCTGCTCAAAGAGTGGAATTACATGTTTTTCTAATCTTCCTTTCGTTAACGCAATTTGAATGTTACGCATGAAGTCTCTCCTTCTTTCTGGACTACCCATTTCTCATTCCACACATATTCCACTAAGTATTCATTCTTTGCCTCAACGACCGTTCCTATTTTATTTTTTCTTGCAAATTGAAAGGTATCGCTTAAATTAGAGAATAGAGATAACCAGGCATTTTTCCCGTCCTTTCGAAGTAAATTTCGTAACCTTTCTGCTTCTGCTAATCTATTTAACTCATAATGAATCACAATATCAATTTGATTTCGTTCATATGGTTCTTGCTGCTCTTGTAGCGCCTTCACAATTTGATTTACTTGCAGCGCGAGTCCAACAGCCGGCAGCGTTTCTCCAAAATTCCCAATTAGCTCATCATATCTTCCGCCACTAACGATTTCTTCTCCAATTTCATATATATATCCTTTGAAAATAACACCCGTATAGTAATCTAAGTGTTGAATCATGCCTAAATCAATTGATATGTAAGAACCATATCCTAACGTTTCCATTGTTTCATACATTTCTTTTACTCTTGCAATTGCCATTTTCATTTCATTACTTGAAGCAAGCTTTTCTGCTTCCTCAATAACTTCTAAATTTCCAAATAGCCTCGGTAATTTCTCAAGTAATCTTACTGTCTCATCGCATCGATCAAATTTCTTTTCTCCGATGAAATTTGAGAGGGCAGCATAATTTTTACTTTCTATATACGTTCTAAGTACCCTTTCTTCTTCATCATGGATGGAGAGTTTTTTTACAATACATTTATATAACTGTACTTGCCCAATCTCAATTGTAAAAGATTGCACATTCAACTTTTGAAGTGCTTGAATGACACTTATTACGCATTCAATTTCAGCTCTTACATTATCAATCCCGATAACTTCAATACCACTTTGTACGATTTCATTATATTTTCCAGAATGGGATTCATTTGCTCGAAATACATTCCCGCTATACGTCACTTTAAGTGGCGTATCCCATCTCTGCGTTCCAATAACTCTCGCTAAAGGAATTGTCATATCTGGACGTAAAACGATAATCCTTCCCTTTTCATCAAAAAATTTATACATCTTCTCTTCATCTATCGGTCTATTTTGAAATGCAAAAACATCATAAAATTCAATTGTAGGTGTTCTTATTTCCTCATAACCTCTCTCTAAAAAAGTAAGCCTTAATTTTTGCTCCACTTCTTCAATTAATGTACATTCTTCGAATAAATAATCTCTCGTTCCATTCGGGTTTGCCCGCTTCCATTTTGTCATCTAAATTTTCACACCTTTCCCCTTCTAATGTATGCCGATTTCATTCACCTAAGCCGAAAATAAAAAGAGCCTTGTAGACAAAATACCTACAAGGCTCTTCAATAGAGTGTAGGTACAACGGGAATACCCCTTGTACCTACACGTTTTCACGCTAGGTTCAAGGGTTTCATGTATGATGATGTAGTTGTGTAAGCATTGTAATAGATCGCACGATATTCATAATACTTACTCCCTTTCTCCTCTGATTTTCACATAGTATATAACAGTTAATTTTGAATGTAAATACATTTTTAATATTCCGTCACTTTTTTAATATAAAGCCACTTTTCTTTCATACTCTTTTATTTCTTGTTCATATTGCATTGTAATACTAATTTCATCTAAACCATTTAATAACTTCTCTTTCCACATTTTCTCGATTGTAAAATGGAATCTATGCGTATTCGTTGTAATTACTTCATTTTCTAAATCAACTGTGATTTGTTCCCTCGCATCTGTTTTAGCAAGTTGTTCACGCATATCTTTATCCATTACAATCGGTAACATGCCATTCTTCATACAATTCATATAAAAGATATCGGCAAATCCTCCAGCGATAATAACGCGGAAACCATAATCAGCAAGCGCCCATGGAGCATGTTCTCTTGACGAGCCACATCCAAAATTATCACCTGTAATTAATATGCTGGCTCCTTTTCTTTCTTGTGCATTAAGAGGAAAATTAGGGTTTTCTTGGCGATTATTATCATATCGCCACTCATCAAATAAAAACTTCCCAAACCCAGTTCTTTCAATTCTCTTTAAATATTGCTTCGGAATAATTTGATCTGTATCAATGTTATCATTCATCAGTACTGCGGCAGTACCTTTATGAATACGAAATGGCTCCATCATAACTCTCCTTTCTAATATCAACAAAATGACCATATAACGCAGCCGCAGCCGCCATTGCCGGGCTAACTAAATGCGTTCGTGCTCCCTTTCCTTGTCTTCCTTCAAAATTGCGATTTGACGTAGAGGCACAATGTTCTCCTTCAGGCACTTGATCTGGATTCATACCTAGACACATTGAGCATCCGGGCTCTCTCCATTCAAATCCAGCTTCTTCAAATATGCGATGTAATCCTTTATGCATCGCTGCTTCTCTTACCCTTTGAGATCCGGGTACAACAAGTGCTCGCACACCTTCTTTTACTTTCTTACCTTTCACGACAGATGCAGCAATTTCTAAGTCAGAAAGCCTAGAATTTGTACAAGATCCAATGAAAACATGTTGAACTGGAATGTCATACGTACTTTGTCCGGGACTCAATCCCATATAAGAAAACGCTC
Source organism: Bacillus sp. AY2-1 (assembly GCF_008368965.1). Lineage (NCBI taxonomy): Bacteria > Bacillati > Bacillota > Bacilli > Caryophanales > Bacillaceae > Bacillus > Bacillus sp. AY2-1. Next base: position 59,319 of record NZ_QPEL01000020.1, read on the forward strand.
TTTCGTCATTTGCATCATACTTTTCTGGCAATTTCTCATCAATCCGAACACCCATACTAGGATTTGTTCCCCACGTAACGTACGGCGCTAAATCCGTAACATCTACTGAAATATGTAAATCATAAACTGCATCTAAATCTGTATAAAGTTCTGACCATTTTTTCTTAATAGATTCATAGTCTTTCGGCGCATATTTACGCCCTTTTACGTAAGCAACCGTTTTTTCATCTGGTGCAATAATACCAGCCTTTGCTCCCCCTTCAATTGCCATATTGCAAAGCGTCATCCTCTCTTCCATATCCATAGCATGAATGGTCTCTCCGTAAAACTCCATTACGTAACCTGTTCCAACTGCTACTCCGTACTTTGAAAGGAGATGTAAAATAATATCTTTCGCATAAACACCTTGCGGTAACTTTCCTTTTAACTCAATGCCCATCGCTTTCGGCTTTCGTTGCCATAACGTTTGCGTTGCCAATACATGTTCCACTTCACTCGTACCAATACCAAACGCTAGTGCACCAAAAGCACCGTGTGTTGCTGTATGACTATCACCACAAACAATCGTTTTTCCTGGCTGTGTGAGTCCAAGTTCTGGTCCTATAACATGAACGATCCCTTGCTCTTCATCTCCGATATCCGCTAATGGCACCTGAAATTGTTTACAATTTTCCCGAAGTGTATCTAGTTGCTGCTTCGCAATACGATCGGTAATATTCCAAACATCTTTCGTTGGAATATTATGATCCATCGTTGCAAATGTTAAATCTGGTCTGCGGACTCTTCGATTTGTAAGCCGCAAGCCTTCAAAGGCTTGCGGTGACGTTACTTCATGAACAAGATGTAGATCGATATATAATAAATCCAATCCATTTTCATTAGTCGCAACTACATGTCTTTCCCAAAGCTTATCTAGTAACCTTTTCCCCATTATTTTCCTCTCCCTACTAACGCTTGCTCTTCCATTTCTTGAATAACTGCCTTTGTAAATGAAATTGTCGTTTCAGTCCCCCCGATATCTGCTGTACATTTTCCTGATTTAAGGACTGCAGAAACTGCTTCTTCAATTGCATATCCTTCCCTCGTTAATCCGAACGATTGCCCAAGCATCATTGCAACAGAACGCATCATCGCAATTGGATTCGCCTTATTTTTCCCCGCAATATCCGGCGCTGATCCGTGAATAGGCTCGTATAATGAAGGCCCCTTTTCAGCGTGACTTGCTGATGGAAGCATTCCTAATGATCCAGCTAATACTGAAGCCTCATCACTTAAAATATCACCAAATAAATTTTCCGTTACAATAACGTCAAATCTTCCTGGATTTCGAATTAATTCCATAGCCGCTGCATCTACTAAAATGTGTTCTACTTCCACATTTGGGTAGCGAAGTGCTACTTCTTCTGTCACAGTTCTCCATAGTTTACTAGACTCTAAAACATTCGCTTTATCAATAGATGTTACTTTTTTCTTCCGCTTATTCGCTAATTGAAAAGCATACGAAACGATACGTTCAATTTCATGGCGATGATACGTAAGTGTATCTGTCGCCACTTCTTCCGTTCGCTCTTTCGGATAAGAAAAATAAATTCCGCCTGTTAATTCACGAACGACAACGAAATCAATTTCATCCGCATTTTTTAATGGTGATAAATGTGCAGTTGCACTTTCTACCGTTACAGGGCGAACATTCGCAAATACACCGAGTCCTTTTCTTAATGCTAATAATCCTTTCTCAGGCCTTTCTTTCGCACTATCCCACCTTGGTCCACCTACTGCTCCAAGTAAAACCGCATCACTCGCTAAACAGGCGGCAAGTGTTCGCTGTGGTAATGGTTGCCCAGTTAAATCGATAGCAATACCACCAAAGTACTCATCTTGCAAATGAAAATGATGTCCATATAGCCTTTCTACCATATGCAATACTTCCTTCGCACTTTCCATAACTTCTGGACCGACACCATCACCAGCTAAACAAACGATACGTTTTTCCATTTTTAACACTCCTTTTAACTGAATTTTCAGAACTTTAATTTGATAGGTGAGGAAAACTTCTCTCACCTATCAAATATTTATTTCACAAGCGCTATAAGAGATTTTAATTTCCCTGCTGCATGGACATAAGCTCTCGCCGACGCTTCCAATACGTCTTGCGCAACTCCGAAACCTGATATTTGGTGACTACCTTCTTTTAATTCAACATGAACGTGAGCAAGTGCATCTTGACCTTGTGTAATAGATTGTATGCGATAATCTGCCAATTCACATTCTAGTCCTAAAATTCTTTGAATCGCATTGTATATCGCTTCAATACTACCAGAACCAGTGGCTGCATCTTCATATACATTTCCTTCCTCATCCTTCAGCACAACTGTTGCGCATTGTGTACTATTTGATACGAAATGCACTTGTAATTGCGTAATGTTATATTGCTGGGCTGCAAATGCTGCTTCACCAAGCATAAGTGCGCGTAAATCTTCCTCAGTAATTTCCTTTTTACGATCAGCCAATTTTTTAAACGCTTCGAATACCGCATCTCGCTCTTCATTTGTAAATTCATAACCAAGCTCTTTCATTTTTTCCGTAAACGCATGACGGCCAGAATGTTTCCCAAGTACAAAGAGATTTTGAGATTCTCCTATAAGCGCTGGTTCGATAATTTCATAAGTTGTTACTTCTTTTAGAACCCCATCTTGGTGGATGCCTGATTCATGAGCAAATGCATTCGCTCCAACGATTGCTTTATTTTTCGGTACAACCATACCCGTTAACCTGCTTACTAATGTACTCGTCGCCTTAATCTCTTTTAAAGTCATAGAAGGTTCTGCTTTATAAAAATCTTTTCTAATATGAAGAGCAACCGCAACTTCTTCTAACGCTGCATTCCCTGCTCTTTCTCCAATGCCATTAATCGTTCCTTCTACTTGCAATGCTCCGCCTTCAACCGCAGCTAACGAATTTGCTACTGCCATACCAAGATCATCGTGACAATGACAAGAAAAAATCGCTTTTTCATATGATGGAACGGATTCTTGTAAGTATTTGAAAAGAGAATAATATTCTTCTGGATTCGTATATCCAACTGTATCCGGAATATTAATTACATTCGCTCCTGCGCGAATCGCAGTTTCTACTGCTTCAGCTAAAAATGCTCTCGATGTTCTTGTCGCATCTTCTGCAGAAAATTGTACTGTCGGAAATAATGATTTTCCAAGCGTAACCGAACGATGAATACTATTTAACACGTCTTCTTTTGACATACAAAGTTTATATTTCATATGAATATCACTCGTAGCTAGAAATACGTGTAGACGAGGAGATACAGCACCTTTCACTGCTTCATATGCTCTTCGAATGTCACTTTCTTTCGCTCTAGCTAAACTCATAACCGTAGCATTTTGAATTGTATTCGCGATGCGTTTTACTGATTGGAAGTCACCTTCGGAAGCTGCCGCGAATCCAGCTTCCATTACATGAATACCAAGCCTCTCTAATTGCCTAGCAATTTGTAATTTCTCTTGTTCATTTAAATTTACTCCTGGTGATTGTTCGCCATCACGAAGCGTTGTATCCATGAACAAAATCTGCTTCATATTATTTAATCCCTACCTTTACTCGCGGCTGTACGAAAGGCATCATTTCACGTAATTTACGTCCAACTACTTCAATTTCATGTTCATTCTCTTTCTCATTTGTCGCGTGGAAATTTGGTCTTCCTGCTTTATGCTCTGCAATCCAGCCTCTTGCAAATGTACCATCTTGAATTTCTGCTAATACTGCCCCCATCGCTTTCTTCGTATCTTCAGTAACAACGCGTGGTCCTGATACGAAGTCTCCCCACTGCGCTGTATCTGAAACTGAATATCTCATATTTTCAAGTCCACCTTCATACATAAGGTCAACGATTAGCTTCAGTTCATGTAAACATTCAAAATATGCAAGTTCAGGCTGGTATCCCGCATCAACTAACGTTTCAAACCCTGCTTTTACAAGTGCAGTCACTCCGCCGCAGAGTACAGCTTGCTCTCCAAATAAATCTGTTTCTGTTTCTTCTTTAAATGTCGTTTCTAATACACCAGCTCTCGTTGCTCCAATTCCGTCAGCATAAGAAAGTGCTTTTTCAGTCGCAACTCCTGTTGCATCTTGATATACGGCAAATAGTGCAGGAACAGCCCCGCCCTCGGCGAACGTACGGCGTACGAGATGCCCCGGTCCTTTTGGCGCTACTAGAAATACATCTACATTAGCTGGTGGTTTTACTTGATCAAAGTGAACATTAAATCCATGTGCGAACACGAGAGAATTTCCGGCTTGTAAATTTGGTTCAATTTCAGCTTTATATACTTCTGGTTGTAATTCATCAGGCAGTAGAATCATTACTACATCAGCTTTTTCCGCTGCTTCTGCTACTGTATATACAGAAAATCCATCTTCATTCGCTTTATCCCAAGACTTACCTTTTCTTAAACCTACTACTACATCAAATCCGTTATCACGTAAATTTTGCGCATGCGCATGACCTTGCGAGCCATATCCGATGATTGCTACTTTCTTTTCCTTTAATACATTTACTGTTACATCTTTCTCATAATAAACTTTTGCCATTTTCATTTCCCCCTATATTTAAATGATTATTGAATTAACATAACTTGCTTATCTTGTTTTTTCATACTACGTGTAAATGCTGTTACACCTGTTCTCGCAATTTCTTTCAAACCGTATGGTCTAAGTAATTCAATTAACGCTTCCACTTTATCTTGCGTACCTGTTACTTGCACAACTATGGAATCCTTCCCAACATCTATTACAGCGGCTCGAAACGGTTCAATTAAACTATATAATTCCGCCCTTGCTACAGAAGTTGCTACTTTAATAAGAGCAAGCTCTCTAGCAATCATTGCTTCTTCTGTAATATCTGATACTTTCAGAACATCGATTTGCTTATGAAGTTGTTTAATTAACTGCTCAACTTGCTGTTCACTTTCCACATGCACAACTATCGTCATTCGCGATATATCTGATGATTCCGTATGACCTACTGAAATACTTTCAATATTAAAATGTCTTCGTGTCATAACCCCTGTAATTCGGTTTAACACACCACTTTGATTTCGAACTGTCGCTGTAACAATTCTCTTCACCTTTTTTCCACTCCTTCCATTTGGTGAACGCCTTTCCCGGGCGCAACCATCGGCATAACTTTCTCAGATTGAAGTACACGGCAATCAATTAAGACTGGTTCTTTTAATTCAATCGCATGCTTCAACTGCTTCTTTGCAAGAAGTGGATCATCAATACGAACAGCTTTTATACCATACGCATTCGCAAGAGCGACGAAATCTGGTTGACACGACAATAAGGAATGTGAATATCTTTGATTATAAAATTCGTCTTGCCATTGCCTTACCATTCCTAAAGCTTCATTATTTAAAATAAATACTTTAACAGGTAAAGAATGTTCTTTTAATACACTTAATTCTTGTAGAGTCATTTGAAACCCAGCGTCACCAACAATTGCAATGACTAGTTCTTCAGGCTTTGCGATTTGCGCACCAATTGCTGCTGGAAATCCGAATCCCATCGTTCCCAATCCGCCAGAAGTTACCCATTTATCTGGATTTTTCAGCGGATAATATTGCGCTGCCCACATTTGATGTTGCCCAACGTCTGTTGTTACAATCGCTTCTCCTTTCGTGATTTCATATAGCATATCAATCGCGTATTGAGGTTTAATACTTTCAGAGTTTCGTTTATAAGAGAATGGATACTGTTCTTTTCTACTCTTTAATAAAGAGATCCATTCATGATGATTTTCTTTCCTTCCTTCTGGTTGAAGTAATACTTCCAATGCCCGCTTAGCACTTGCAACAATAGGAATTTCAGTCGGCACATTTTTTCCGATTTCTGCTGGATCGATATCGATATGTGCGACAGTCGCTCCTTTAGCAAAATAAGTTAAATTTCCAGTAAGCCGATCATCAAATCTCGCGCCTACATTAATGAGTAAGTCGCATTCATATAACGCCATATTGGCTGTGTAAGAACCATGCATTCCCCCCATCCCTAGAAAAAGTTCATCATCTGGCGGAAAGCCACCAAGACCAAGTAATGTATGCACAACAGGAATTTCATATTTACGCGCAAAACTTGTTAACTCTTTTGATGCTTTCGCATGCAATACACCTGCTCCAGCTAAAATTAACGGCTTGTTTGCAGCACTAATTGCTTGTAATAATTTGTTTATTTGGAGTAAATTCGGTTCATAATTTGGGTTGTATCCTGGTAAATCCATTTGCACATCATTACATCGTTCTCCTTGCTCTACTACCATATCTTTCGGAAGATCGATCACGACTGGGCCTGGTCTTCCTGTTTTAGCAATATGAAATGCTTCTTTAATAATTCGAGGTAAATCTGAAGCCTTTCGCACTTGATAGTTATGTTTTGTCACCGGCATTGTAAGCCCCATAATATCCGCTTCTTGGAAAGCATCACTTCCAATTAACGTTGTTGCTACTTGCCCTGTAAATACAACAAGTGGTAATGAATCAATCATCGCATCTGCTAGACCAGTAATCACATTCGTAGCACCTGGACCACTCGTTGCAATGACAACCCCTGGATTACCAGTAATTCTGGCATACCCTTCAGCAGCGTGAATTGCTCCTTGCTCATGCCTTGTTAAAATATGAGGAATTTCACAATCATACAGTGCATCATAGAGAGGTAAAACAGCACCACCAGGATAACCGAAAATCACTTCTACTCCTTCCTTTTCTAGCGCTTCTAACAATAGCTGTGCACCAGTTGCCAGTTTCTCTTCCGTTTTTGAAGACATTGTTCTTATAAGCCCCCTTTTTGAAAACCTTTATCAATAAAAAAAATCCTACGTCCACACTCCAGCTATGTGCTGAAGGGACGAAAGATTTCGCGGTACCACCCTTCTTTGCAAGAATACTCTTGCCTCAGTGACCCATAAATGGATCTAGCTAATAACGGAGCTACCGTCTAAGCCTAGACAAATGCTTCAGCTTAGCACTCAAGGGCGATGTTCGTCGACGTGAACCATCGGTTTTCAGCAACCACCGACTCTCTGTGAGGCTTCACAATCAACTACTCCTCCCTCTCAACGCTTTCTTATGTTATAAAAAGTTGTTATCCAACTTTATTTTCTTCGTAAATTTTCTCTCCATCTTCTATAACTAACTTTCGGAATTCTTCCAATAAACGATTCGTATGTGGACCCGTTTGCCCTAAACCAATCGTTCTACCATCTACTGTCGTAACAGCAATAACTTCAGCAGCTGTTCCTGTTAAAAACACTTCATCAGCTACATATACATCATGTCTTGTAAATAACTCTTCTCTTACGTCATATCCAAGTTTTTCGCCGATTTCTAAAATGGCGTTTCGTGTAATACCTTCTAACGCTCCAGCAGAACTTGGTGGTGTAATTAATTTATTTCCTTTAACAATAAACACGTTATCTCCTGATCCTTCAGCAACATATCCTTGATCATTTAACATAAGTGCTTCTTGTACTCCAGCTAATTTCGCTTCAATACGAACTAAAATATTGTTTAAGTAATTTAAAGATTTTACTTGAGGGGATAAAACATCGGGACGATTTCGGCGCGTTGCAACTGTTACAACTGGAATCCCTTTCTCATAATATTCTTGTGGGAATAAAGATAATTGTTCTGCAATTACTACTACATTCGGCTTCTTACATGAATCGGGATCCAATCCAAGATTTCCTGCTCCTCTTGATACAACAAGGCGAATGTATCCATTAGATAATTTATTTTGTCGAATCGTCTCAACAACAATATTCGTTACTTCATCTAATGAATATGGAATTTCTAAAAGGATTGATTTTGCTGATTCATACAACCGGACAAGATGCTCTCTCAAACGGAAAACATTACCGCTATAAACTCTAATTCCTTCAAATACTCCATCGCCATATAAATAGCCATGATCATATACCGAAACTTTTGCTTCATCTTTCGGAACAAATTCTCCATTTAAGAAAATCCATTGCTCATTCACTGGAAGTGCCTCCTATGTTCTATGAATTTTTTATTGTTTCCTAGTTTACTCTCCTTTTTAAATAAATCAAGTAAATTTTTAGAAAATTTATAATTTTTAATCGTACGTACATCTTTAATTATATTGATTTAACAACATTGTTAACGTTTACAAAAAGTCTGAAAATTTTTTTCGCCAATTTTCACTAAAAAAATATTTGTTTAAAAGAAGGATTTTCATCAATTAATACGAATCTATTGTATTCAATAAACGGACGTCCGATTTTATAAATCCGAGAATATATAACGACTTTTGCTGAAAAAGGGGGAAAATAACAAAAATAGCGCTGTCTAAAAATAACATTCATATTTTTCATTTCGTAATCATAATCCTATTTTTAAAAAACAATTTGTCAAAATGAAGGAGGAAATAAATATGGCATGTGTACAAATTAAAGGAACGAGACAAGAGGTAGTAGAAATGTTGCAATTATTTGATCTAATGGACACGAAAGGTTTTTGTAAATTCGATAATTACGTAGAGGTAGAACCAAACACGCAAGAACATAATCATTTTATTGCTTCAATCGACATCCATTCAAATACTTCTTCTGCACAAGATACATTAAACGATCAATTCGTTAGTCAAATGCTTACTGGCGTATATAACGACTAAACAAAGATTTACTTCCTACCGTCTTTTCATAAATATATGCAGTGAACTTGAGCATACTAGCAATTAGATGGTAGGAGGTGAGAATTATGGCTAGAATTGGCGTTGAAAACTCATTAACAGACGTTCAACAAGCTCTTCAGCAACAAGGTCATGAAGTTGTTACACTTAACTCAGAACAGGATGCACAAGGGTGTGATTGTTGCGTTGTAACTGGGCAAGATTCTAATGTGATGGGCATTGCAGATGCATCAATTAAAGGATCAGTCATTACAGCTCACGGTTTAACAACGGATGAAATTTGTCAACAAGTTGAAATTCGCACTTAAAAAAAGAAAGAGGACTCCTTTTGAAAAGGAGTCCTCTTTTTTATATTCACCTAACGGGAAAGTAACATATACTGGATGAAAGCCCTACCTCTCTCTCATCATTACGGTTCCACTGACCGCTCCTTGATTCACTAGTATACCTATAAAGCTTACACTTATAATTTATAGGGTTTGTTCACAAAAGTTGTTGGTAAGACTACCCGATCTTTCGCAAACTTTTCGTATTACATTTATAAGATTTATTTACTTTATACTAGCTGTAACCGAGACACGAATTAAAATTTTAACATCAATAAAATAACTTGTCAACATTTTTTGTAAATTAAAAACAGACAGTAACGGTTTGTCTGTTTTAGAATGGAGCTTTTTCTTTTATTACATATACAACAAAACCGCTTACTAACATACATAAACCAACTACTAAGTTTTTGATATTAATCATAAATTCCTCTCCCTTATTCCACACATCATATATATTTACAGTTCAATTATTCCGATCATCCTAAAGCGCACTTTTTCTAATATATCATAATTCCTAAAAAATGCAAGTTCACTTTTGGCGACCATTTACAAATTTATCTACAGTGCTTGGTACCGTATTTAAAGCCTTTTCAATTAAATGTGTACTACTATTGAGGTGTAATACTTGCACACCGTTAGAACCGACTACTAAAAAAGCAACTGGGCTAATAGAAACCCCAGCCCCGCTTCCTCCTCCAAATGGATGCCCTTGCTTTTTCTCTTTATGCTGATTTTGCCCACCGTTATGTTTTTCAGTAATGAAATCCCCTTTAAAATCACTTCCACCAGCTCCAAAACCAAAAGCCACCTGAGATACTGTTAATACTACATTTCCGTCAGCTGTTGAGACCGGGCTCCCAACAATTGTATTTACATCTACCATCTCTTTTAAATTTGTCATTGCCGTTTTCATTAAATTTTCAATTGGATGTTCCATTATGTATTGCACCCTTTCCTCATTATTCCTTTTTATACTTTCCAAAATAGAGGAAGTCATACTAACTTTTCCTATTTCAAGAAAACATTTTCCTCCTTTTAAAAGATACTACTCCCTGTACATGCTCCGGTATAGTGAAACTTTAATCAGTAGGATGTGTACGTAGCTCGACTCCCACAAATAGCAGGATAAAAAAGAAAAAGAGATACATACTACTATTGAACCTTGTTATGAAAGGAGTCATGACTTTGACTGAGAAATTTGATGATTATAAAAGAAGAGATAGAATAGATAGTGATTATAGTGACTATAAAGAAGAGTACGCCGCTGAGGTTGCACCACAACGCATTGATTATGATTACGATGATAAAGACGATAAAGATGTTGTAAAATCATCCGCCGCTGGATCAACTGCTGGTTTTATCGCTCTTGCGCTATCTATCTTATCGCTATTTACATTCCCAACACTATTTGGTCTTGTTTCTGTTTTACTCGGTATTTACGCTTATAATCGCGGAGCTACTGTAACTGGCGGTATCGCTGCAGTTGTCGGTGGGATTGCTGCACTTATCGCAATTTTATTCCGAGTAGCACTTATTGGTTTATTGTTCTCCCTGTTCTAAAAAAGAAAAAGGTATCTCGCTTAACGCGGGATACCTTATCCTGTAAACACATCTTCCGATGGATATTTTATTTTTTGTTTTGCTGGTCGCGCTAAAGAAAACACAAGTGTTAACGGTCCAATTAATCCGCAAAACATAACAAACATAATAATACATTTTCCGAATGCCGAGAGCTTTGCAGTAATTCCCATCGTTAATCCGACTGTGCCAAACGCTGATATTGTCTCAAATAATAATTGAATAAAGCTGAAGTTTTCTGTAAGCATTAATATAAATACCGCTGTAAAAATAAGTATTTGACTGGCAACAGCAATCGCTAAGGCCCTCGTTACTGTCGACATTTTAATTGTACGCTGAAATAAAACAATTTCTTCCTTTTTTCTAAAGAAAGAAAGGACAGATGTAATTAAGATAACAAACGTTGTTAATTTAATTCCTCCACCTGTTGATACACTTCCTGCACCAATAAACATTAAAATCATCGTAAATAATATAGATGATTCTTCCATACCTCCATAGTCAATCGTATTAAATCCAGCTGTCCGCGGGGTAATACCTTGAAAGAAGGAAGCCCATAGTTTTTCATTTAAAGATAAATTCCCTAACGTCTTCACATTATTATATTCCAATACAAAAATTACAATCATTGCTATAACATTTAACACTACTGTTCCAATAATCATTATTTTTGAGTGAAGTGATAATTTTCGAAAACTGCGACTATACCATATATCAATTAATACGGTAAAACCGAGTCCACCTATTACAATTAAAGAGCAAATCCCAATATTAATAATGGGATCCCCTACATATCTTGTTAAATTATCTGGCCATAAAGCAAATCCTGCATTATTATAAGATGCAATTACATGAAAAATACTATAGTATAAACCTTTTCCAAAACCAAACTCTGGAATAAAGCGAAACGATAAAAAGATGACCCCAATAAGCTCAATACAAATCGAAAATATAAAGACACGCTTTACTAATTTTACAAGACCACCTATATTTGTTTGATTAAATGCTTCTCCAATTAATAAACGATGGCGTAATCCGATTTTTTTGCCTAATACCCAAACAATTAAAATGGCAATTGTCATAAGACCTAGACCACCTGTTTGAATTAAAAACATAATAACAATTTCGCCAAACATCGTAAATGTACTTGCTGTATCCACTACTCCCAAACCAGTTACGGTCGCTGCTGACGTTGCTGTAAAGAAAGCATCTACCCAACTAATATGTGCTTTCGTTGCGAATGGTAACTTTAATAACAAACCGCCAACCACAATTAAGCAGAAAAAACCTAATGCTAATATTTGTGGTGGGTTTAATCGTATAAGACGATTATACAGCCCTTGTTTTTTTGTTACTTCCATATCACTAACTCCCTTATTAAAGTGAAGCTTTCCCCTCATAAATAAAAAGCTTTTAAAAAGCCCTTAAACAATTGGGACAAACCTTATATTCTTATAATATAGTTGAGCATAATCCTTTTTTTCATAGATTACAACTTTTATTTATATTCAGATTCCTTTTTGTTTTATGCTGGAAAACTATATATCCTAGCTCAATATTGCTAGCAATAACAATTTCATATGTACTATTTTTCAAATCCCCATATCTTTCACTCTATGTTCACATAGAGGTCACATCCACCTTTTATAGTATATGTATCGAAGCTGTTCCTCCCTAATTTTTAAGACATTCCCCAGTGTCTTTGAATAGCTTCCATCCCTAATTAAATTGACATAAATTGTCCCCTTCCTTGACCATCTTATAAATGATGGTCTTATTTTTTTGTCTTTCTATCTTTTCTTTAAAACTTCCTCTCTCTTTCACTCTATGTTCACACAGAGGTCACATCTACCTTTTATAGTATATATATCGAAGTTGTTCCTCCCTAATTTTTAAGACATTCCCCAGTGTCTTTGAACAACTTCCATCCCTAATTAAATTGACATAAATTGTCCCCTTCCTTGACCATCTTATAAATGATGGTCTTATTTTTTTGTCTTTCTATCTTTTCTTTAAAACTCCCTCTCTCTTTCACCCTATGTTCACATGAGAGTCACACCTACCTTTTATAGTATATATATCGAAGTTGTTCCTCCCTAATTTTTAAGACATTCCCCAGTGTCTTAAAGCAGCTTCCATCCCTAATTAAATTGACATAAATTGTCCCCTTCCCTAGACCATCCTATGTGATGGTCTATTTTATTTTCCAAACACAAAATCAGTCTATCTACACTTAAATAAAAAAACAAAAAATTCAGAAAATATTGTTAAATTAGGTATTTTTTCGGTATAATTACTTTAGAAAGAACTTTCGCAAAAACAAAAGGGGGGATTTTATTGAAACAAACAAAAGCAATCTTAATCGCATTATTTCTAGGTCTAGTTGTTGGACTCACTCTAAATTTAGCCGCTCCATCTATCTTTGAGCCACTAAATCAATATGTGTTCAACCCAATTGGTCAATTGTTTATTCGCCTTATTAAAATGCTAGTTGTTCCTGTTGTATTCATTTCTATCGTACTTGGCGCTGCCGGCCTTGGAGATCCGAAACAACTTGGAAGAATCGGTTTAAAATCAATTTCATTCTTTCTCGTAACAACTGCGGTTGCCATCTCTATAGCGGTTACATTTGCACTTATTATAAAACCAGGAGCTGGCGGTAATTTTAAAACAGAAGGTCTTAAGTATGAAGGTACAAAAACTGAAACATCTTTCGTCGAAACATTGCTAAATATCGTACCAGATAACCCAGCAAAAGCAATGGCTGACGGAAACATGTTACAAATCATTGCCTTTGCCGTATTGATTGGACTCGGTATAGCTATTTTAGGAAAACGAGTTCAAGGTATCCATTCATTACTTGAACAGGGCAACGAATTAATGATGTATCTTGTTAATCTCGTTATGAAATTAGCCCCAATTGGAACATTCGGTTTGCTCGCTTCATCCGTTGGTAAAATGGGTCTTGCAGGCGTCGCTGCGATGTTCAAGTATATGATTGTCGTTATGTTAGTACTCATTATTCACGGGGTCTTTGTATATGGCGGCCTATTAAAGGTATTAGCAAAAGAAAGTATCGTCCAGTTCTTTAAGCATTTCGGACCGGTAATGGCAATTGGCTTTAGTACATCTAGCTCTAATGCATCTCTTCCATTTGCAATGAAAACCGCACAAGAGAAGCTTGGAGTTCCAAAAGCAATCAGCTCATTTGTACAACCACTCGGTGCAACGATTAATATGGATGGTACCGCTATTATGCAAGGGGTAGCAACTGTATTTATCGCTCAAGTATACGGAGTTGAACTTACATTACCGCAATTAGCTATGGTCGTATTAACTGCTGTACTAGCTAGTATTGGTACTGCTGGTGTACCAGGTGTTGGACTTGTAATGCTTACAATGGTTTTAAATCAAGTAAATCTACCAGTAGAAGGTATCGCTTTAATTATTGGTATTGACCGTATTCTAGATATGTCAAGAACAGCTGTAAACATTTCTGGTGATGCAATTTGTGCAATGATTGTCGCAAAATCAGAAGAAAAATATAATACTGATCAATCGGCAGCATCTTAAATCAAAAAAGGAGTGAATATATTCACTCCTTTTTTGATTTACTTCCTTTTTTCGAACGATATTCTTTCCCTTTATTATCATTACCAGTTTCAAATTCAGTGCTAAATTCCTGATTAAACTGGCCGGACTTTGGTGATCCTTGATTACCGCTCCCTTTACTACCGTTACGATTCGTCATATTTCTCCCTCCCTTCCTTGTATTAGTAGTATGGCGCTCTATCTTTTTTCATACACATTTTATTTTTTAACATCTACTACACACGAAAGAAGACCTTCCATATATAAGGAAGATCTTCTTTTTCATCACGTAAGCGTTTTCTTGTTTATAATCACTTAAATAAGTTTTTTGGAAATCGAAATCATTACACTCATTTCATCTTCTGAAAGTGCAGAGAATCTTTCTTGTAAATATTGTTTTTTCGCATCTTCCATTTTCGCAACTAAATCTTTCCCTTGTTCTGTAATCTCTAAATACACAACTCGGCGATCCGATGTAGAACGTGAACGAGTTACAAAACCTTTATTAATTAATTTTTCTGTAACAGCTGTAATATGACTATTCGACACATTTAATTCATTTGCTACACGCGATACCATTTCTTTATTCGTACGATTTAATATTCTCAGGACGATGAATTCATTCCACGGTATGTAACCACCGAATATTTTTCCGATATCATTACGCAATGTGCGAAACATAGCAAACACATTTGTCGATAGTTCTTCCATTAATTGCTCTCGATTTTGAGACAACTTTGACAGCTCCTTTTATTTCATTTAGTTAAATAAAAACCTTATTAATAATTTTACATGAAATCTTACTTTTTGTCACCTTATTTTCCCATAATTCGTAGTTTTTTAATAGGTATTTCATGATAAAATGAAGTTAACTTCCAGAAAAAGGGGGTATTTTAATGCATGAGGAGGAGAAATTCTCAAATCTCAGCCTAAAAGATAAAACGATTATCACTAGTATTATTGCTCTTTTTCTCATTATCGTTTTTGCATTTATATTTTTTGTATATGTAGGAATCTTTCAAATTACAGGTATAGAGTATAGTTCACGTACTGCGTTACTTCTCTTTTTTTTATTAATCACTTTCTTAGACAGTATTACATTTTTCATCTTCAGTTTCTTCAAAGCGCTGCTATATCCACTGACACAAAACATGCCAAATTGGATTTCTATTACTCTTTTCTCATTCATTGAAATTACACTAGATTGGTTCGTCATTCATACTGCTGATAATTGGATAGAAAGCGTACAAATGTCCAACACAGCTGAATTATGTGTCGTACTATTCTTTTTCCTCTTAAATAAATTATTAAGTGACGAGAAAGAGTAAGAATACAAGCTTTTCTATATAAAAATTGGTACAATGAAAGCAAATCTTACTAAAGAGGTGTTAATTATGAACTTACAACAATGGGCTGATAAAGGTATGTCCTTTGATACATATGTGAATGAAATGCAAGTAAACCAATACGAGCTACTACACATTTACAATAACTTTTTAATTCCAAATGAATTACTTCCTGTATTAGAAGAACGTCAAAATGACGGCTGGCGTGTTATCGTATTAACTGCTGATTGGTGTGGTGATGCTCTTTTATGCGTACCTGTTATGAAACGAATTTCTGAAGTTGCAAATATTGATATGAGTTTATTAATTCGCGATGAAAACTTAGAATTAATGGATCAATATTTAACAAATGGAACAGCACGTGCGATTCCAATCTTTATTTTCATTGATAAAGATGGAAATGAACAAGCCGTCTTTGGACCACGCGCTCCAAAAGTACAAGAATTAGTAACTTCAATGCGCGCTACATTACCTGAAAAAGAAGATCCAACATTCGAAGAAAAACAAAAAGAAATGTATGCTAATTTCCGTGCTACATTAGCTGATGATACTTCTCTTTGGGAGCATGTAATGGAAAATATGGTGGAAAAAATAGTAAAATAAAAAAACCTGCCGAGCTCGGCAGGTTTTTTTATTACATAATGAAGAAATAGAATACCGCAGCTAAAATGAAACGATAGTAAGCGAACGGTGTTAGTTTTACACGAGATAATAATTTCAAGAATGAAACAATTGCAAGCATCGCAACAACGAATGCAGTTACAAATCCTGTTACAAATAGCGTTATATCTGCTGAGCTTAATACATCCCAGCTTTTAATTAAATCTAACCCACTTGCAGCTACCATCATCGGTACCGCTAAAATGAACGTATATTCAGCTGCCGCTGTATGCGACACGCGAGCTAATAAACCACCACTGATTGTAGAACCAGAACGAGAAAACCCTGGCCAAAGAGCTAAACATTGGAACATTCCAATTGTAAATGCCTGTTTATATGTGATTTCATCTAACGTTCTTGCTGTACTTGGTTTTGAAAACTTCTCAGCAACAATCATTAAAATACCACCGGCTACTAAGCTAATAACAACTGGTCCTGGACCAAATAAAACCTCTTTAATAGTGCTATGGAATAATACGCCAAGTACCCCGGCAGGAATCATCCCGATAATAATATGTAATAAATTTAACGATGGTCCGTCTGTTACTTTTCCTATTCCAACTAACGACCATAGACGCTTCCAGAATATAACAACAACTGCTAAAATCGATCCCAATTGGATAACAACTTCGAAAACTTTCGCTCTCTCATCTTCAAATCCAATTAAATGTCCTGTTAAAATCATATGTCCTGTTGATGATACTGGTAGAAACTCTGTTAACCCTTCAACAGCACCCATGATTAAACCAATTAACCAATCAGCCACAAGTAGTGCCTCCTTAATAACAAATAATATGTAATTTTTTCACACCTTATCATAATACCTTATCCCTTTTCAAAGTGCATCCTTTTTTTATTGGTTTCATATGTTGTAGGCGCGTATTTCTTTTCTAATCTTTGATTAAATTGTATGATAGTAAGAGTTTGTTTTTTTATACGGAAAGGGGATTTTATGAAAGAAACTACTTCATTCTCACAAAAGTTAAAGCAATTTGTATTACTATTTTTTCCGATTTTCGTAACGCAAATGTCATTATTTGCGATGAGTTTTTTTGATACAACAATGTCAGGACATGCAAGTCCAACTGATTTAGCAGGTGTTGCAATTGGAACAAGTATATGGCTTCCAGTTAGTACGGGATTAACAGGAATTTTAATGGCTACTACTCCCATTGTTGCACAGCTCGTTGGATCCAAGAAAAAAGAGGACGTTCCCCACGTTGTCATACAAGCAGTTTATTTAGCAATTTGTGCTAGCTTCGTTGTTATCCTCATCGGTTTCTTCGTCGTTTCACCTATTTTAAACGGCATGCGCTTAGAAGAACCTGTGGAACGAATTGCAGCTCAATTTTTAAGTATTATCGCAATAGGAATTATACCTTTATTCACGTACACTGTTTTACGTGGATTTATTGATGCATTAGGAAAAACTCGAACAACGATGATTATTACATTACTATCATTACCAATTAACGTAATATTAAATTACCTATTAATTTTTGGTAACTTCGGTTTCCCAAAGCTTGGTGGTGTCGGAGCAGCAATTGCTTCCACTGCAACATATTGGTGCATTTTAATTATTACAGTCATTATTATTCAGACGAAAGAGCCTTTTGCCTCTTTTAACATTTTCAAACAATTATATCGTCCTTCTCTTTCGAGTTGGACAGCATTCTTAAAGCTTGGCGTCCCTATCGGATTTGCTATCTTTTTTGAAACAAGTATTTTCGCTGCGGTAACGCTTATGATGAGTAATTTTAGTACGACAACTATTGCAGCTCACCAAGCAGCTATGAACTTTGCTTCCTTGTTATATATGACTCCGCTAAGTTTAGCAATGGCAATGACTATTGCAGTCGGATTCGAAGTCGGAGCAAAACGTTACGATAATGCAAAACAATACGGACTGATTGGAATTGGATTAGCCCTTGCCTTTGCTTTATTATATTCGATTCTTCTCTACTTCTTTGATAATCAAATTGCTTCTATTTATACGACAGATGCAAAAGTTCATCATTTAGCAAAAGAATTTCTTATCTTTGCGATTTTATTTCAAATTTCAGATGCAATTGCAACCCCTGTACAAGGAGCTCTGCGTGGTTATAAAGATGTAAATGTTGCTCTAATTATGACTTTAATTGCTTATTGGATAATAGGTCTACCACTAGGTTACATACTAGCAACGTATACAGAATGGGCCGCAAAAGGCTATTGGATCGGTCTTATTATCGGTCTAGCATTTGGCGCTGCCTTCCTACTTATCCGTCTCTTTCAAGTACAACGAAAATATGCAACACAAAACAGCCGCTAATAATAAAGCGGCTGTTTTCTTTATGCATATTTTTTCTTGTAACGTGTAATATAATGAAAAAGAAAGGTGGGTACATATGGACGACAAAGAAAAAAAGCAATCATTCGATGAAGAATTTGCCCCTGAAATTTCACCTGGATATCGGCAAGATGTACATAAGCCACCTAAATATAAAAACACTTCGTTTTTAATGGGCATTACCATTTTCGCTGCTGTATTACTCATACTTATCATTTTCGTTTATTTTTGATGAAAGGTGCCTATTATATGAAGAAACAAAATTCCAATCGTTCAAAAAGAACTGTTAAAACACAAAAAGGATATGCAGGAGATTCTGTTCATACACTTAAACAAGTCGAGCAAGGAAATTTATATATTGCTCAAAAAGAACTTGGTCAACAAAATGAAAATCTTTAAAGGCCCTTGATTCCTTGAGGGCCTTTTTATTCCGCATTAAGTAGTACACCCCCAAATGTTCTATTGAGCAATGAATTTCCTTTATTGTACGCGCTGCTTTTGTTCTAGCACCATAAATATATTATTAACCTTTACAATTTTCACTTCATAATTCAATTTCATTTTGCTTCTCTTACCATTTTCAGTACCCGCAACGTACGCTACAGCTTGATAAAGAAAACTCTCATCGGTCTCTTCACGTATCTCCTCGTTTGTAAATTTATACTCTAAATCTTGAAAACGATTTGGATAATAATTTCCCATTAATTGTTCATACCCTCTATTTAAAAATAGTTCTTCACCTTTTCGTTTCACATCTTCTTTATTAGTAAACTCAAACACTGATAGTTGCTCGGTCACAAAATGCTCTCCTACCTTTTTCATTTCATTATGAGTTAAATTTTCTATACTTTTGTTCTTTAATTCCTTATTTAACTCGTACTGATCAATCGGTTTAAAGGTAGCAAAAACCTACTCTTTATATGACCAAAACAATACAAAAGCGATACATAGAGAAATGATTAACAATCTTTTTTTCGTAATACTCCCGCCCTTCTTCATAATGATAGCTATATTTTAACATATAGAAAGAAAATTCTGATATCATAAAGTAGAATAACTTAACTCAGAAACGAGGAACAATTATGGACTCTTACAAACATTATATAAAAGAAGCTTTGCCTAATCTTTCTATACGTTCATATAAACAAAATAAAGGAGGATGGGATAATGTAGCAGTTATAGTAAATGATGAGCTACTGTTTCGTTTCCCGCGAAAACAGGAATATGCAATGCGAATTCCGTTAGAAAAAGAACTATGCACAATTCTCACTCAATCACTACAAGAAATCAAAGTTCCACAATATCACCTAATTTATAAAAATGAATCTGATGAGGTTCCTCTTTGTAGTTACTATACTCTCATTCATGGTGAACCATTAAAAACAGAAACAATTGCCACGCTGGAGGATACAGAGCTGAAAGCAATTATTACAAAATTAGCTACTTTCCTTGCGGTACTACATAGTATTCCTTTAAACCAAGTTACAACGCTATGTTTCCCTATTAGAAAAACATGTACCTACTGGAAAGAGCTACAAACAAAATTAAACCAATATCTCACTACTAACCTTACTTCATTACAGAAACTAGCCTTAAATCGCTTATTTGAAAATTTCTTTGCATGTTTAGCTACATCCACTTTTCAAAACACAATCATTCACGCTGATTTTACACATCATCACATTTTATTTAACAAGCAGAACAAAAGCATTTCAGGTGTTATCGATTTTGGTGATGCGCAAATTGGCGATCCTGCTTTTGATTTTGCAGGACTATATTATGATTTCGGACATGAGTTTACTACATCTGTATATGAACAGTACAGTACACTTATTTCTCATCATGATCCATTACTCATTCACCGCATTACTACCTTTTATCAATACAGTCCTTTACTACATAATATTATTTATAACTTTGAGTCAGAGAATGAACTCGAATTCATTACAAGTACAGAACAGCTAAAAACGATATTACAGGGATGAGATTACATTCTCTCCCTGTATACTCTTTCCTCATACATCATTAACTTTTTATCCATTTCAACAATAACTTTATACAATTGAAATGCCTGTAAGATTTGCAGTTGAATTTCAAAAGGAGCATTTTGTTCTTTTAACCATTGAAATACTTTCGTTTCATCTTTCATTGATTATTCCTCCCTTTATCCCGCTATTTGCGGGCAGTAAGACCCCCACCTCAAAATTCAGCGGAAGCAAAGAAGTTAGGTGGGGGTCGGGCTGCCCGTTAAAGCCCGATTGGTTAAGGCTAATAATCAGTGGGTGATGAACAAAACCCCACTGATTAAAGTTTCACTTTATTAAAATCTGCTACAAATATACCGTAAATGATGAAAAGCTTTTCATGTCAATAACAAAAAAGGATGCAAAGTTGCATCCTTTAATGAACTATATTTTTCTTCTGTTTCGCTTCTTTCTTTACTTCTTCCCTTTGGCATTCACTACGAAACGCACAACTTATACACTCAGAACGAAAATGACGCTCAGTATAATGCTCAGGTTGCTGTAACATTTCTTTCATTCTAGATAAATCAGCCATTCCAGTTATAATATCTTCCTGTTTCGGAATGTACTCATACTTAGTTCCTTCTATTAAATTAATAACTTCAATTTTTCCTGGAAGAACGCCGAAAGCTTTATAACTGAATACTGTCATTAGCTTCTGACAAAGAGCAAGCATTTCCTCATCCGCATCGACAACATACTTTTTAATTACAAACGACTCAGCATTCCACTCACCAACTTCAAATGTCAATGACATGTGGACACCTAACTCTTCCATATATGTTTGAAACTTCTCGTATAAAAACAATGGTGGTGTCTGACTATCATCCCTTTCAACAAACTGTAATAAGTGATCCGTTAGCTTCGCTAATACAATATAGTACTCCGTCTTCGAAGCAAACATATTAATCCTTACTTTTTTCCAATACTTTTCTATTAATATTAAAAGTACAATTTTCGTTTGTTGACCTGCAGGTAGCGTGTAATACTCGTTAATAATTTGATTCACAATCATTTGCGCTATTTGTTGCCATTCAAATGAAGAAGGTTCTCTTCTTTTTATATGACGAAAATAAAATTTATGCGGACACCGCATAAAATCATACAAATGATAATCTGTCATCGTTTTGATTGAGATTTTCTCATGCACTTGCTCTTCAGCTCCCTTCTGCCATTAAGAAAGGTGTTTTACAAATTTAGCTCCAAACTGTAAACATTTTTCTACATCTTCATCTTCTGGCGTTAATTCTACTTTTAGTCCTTCTAACACAACTGCTGCTCCGCGCTCTTGTAGCTTTTCTATTAAAATGTCAACCGCCACTCCGTATTTCGGATAAGCCGAATCACATGATCCGAATACGGCCGCTTTTTTCCCAGTTAAATCAATAGAATCCATTGCATCATAAAAATCTAAGAAATCATCAGGAAGATCACCATCTCCCCATGTGTATGCACCTAAAATAATTCCATCATACTGTTCCAATATAGAAGCTTCTGGTGAATCCATAATATCAATAACTTCAATTTCATTTTCTGTTTCACGAATTACGCCGGCAATATGGTCAGCCATTTCCTCTGTATTTCCACTCATACTTGCAAAAATCATTACTAACTTACTCAACTGAACCTCTCCCTTTACTTTGTATCTCTTTTTCTGTTTGAATGCTCTTCTTCTCATCTACATATTCAGACCGAATTACATTTCGTTGCCATTCCATATGCTGATCAACATCTTTATTTTTATCTTTTAATCCCCTCCGTAGAAGGTGAAATTTTTTTCTCATTAACATGTCGCATCCATCCTATTGATAATAATTATCAATTTCAACTATATTTAGATTAATTGACATTGATTATCAATGTCAACAACTATTTTAAAAAAAATGATTAAAATGTACAAGCTTGTCCGTTAGCTATTCATATACTATAAATGAGCATAGTTCTTTCTCAGCCCTCTCTGACGGAAAGAAATAAAAGCAACTGCGATAGAGCGCAGTTGCCTTTTTTTGTTTTTCTATGATTTTAGTAATCTTATAGTAGTCTCTAAGAATAGCTCCACTCCACAAATTAATGCTGATTCATCCACGTCAAATTTCGGATGATGATGTGGATAACAAGTATATATATTTTCATTACCTGTTCCTAATTTAATGAAACAACCGGGTGCTTTTCTTAAATATGCTGAAAAATCTTCCCCACCCATAGAAGGTTCAAGCTTAACAACACGCTCATTCCCAAACAAATGTAGTGCACTTTCTTCTACTACTTTCGTAATATATTCATCATTAATAACAGGATCATATCCATATCGATACGTATATGTATAATCTCCTCCATGTGCTTTTGTAATTCCTTTCACGATTTTCTCAATTTTTTCTTCCGCTTCTATTCTTAATGTTTGATTAAAAGAACGTACAGTTCCCATTAAAGTTGCTGTACTTGGAATAATATTATCAGCCATTCCCCCATGGAACTGCGTAACTGAAACGACTCTTTGCATGAAAGCACTTGTATTTCTTGATACGATATGTTGTAAATTTGTAATAATCTGTGCTCCGATAGCAATAGGGTCAATCGTTTCTTCTGGCCGCGCTGCATGTCCTCCTTTGCCTTGAATCTCAACTGTAAATACGTCTGGAGCTGCCATCATTGGCCCATACGCAATACCTATCTTTCCGCGCTCCAATCCAGACATAACATGTAAACCTATTACATAATCAACACCGTCCATAACGCCCGCCTCGACCATTTCTTGTCCACCACCAGGGTATGCTTCTTCTGCATGCTGAAAGAATAGACGAATTTCCCCTACAAACTCTTCCTTCATATTTGATAACATCTCTGCTGTACTTAATAAAATAGCTGCATGAGCATCGTGCCCACATGCATGCATCACTCCTTTATTTACAGACGTATAAGATTTCCTTGTCTCCTCTTGGATTGGTAAAGCATCTATATCAGCTCGAATCGCAATCACTTTCCCTTGCTTCACGCCTCTTTTAATTGCTAGTACACTATACTTCGTCGGTCTCGTTACTTCAAAAGAAGAAAACGAGCATAATGTATCATATATAAATTGCGAAGTTTCTTTTTCATGAAATGATAATTCCGGATACTTGTGGAAATGTCGTCTCCATTTTATAATGTTTTCTTCTGAAATAAGATCCTTCCAAACCCTCGTCATTAGAGATTCCTCCTTTTAAGAAACTTTAGGAATTCATACATTAACTATGAAAAAATGCAAACAAATATTGCATTTCTATACATTCTCTCAGGGCAATTTTATACATTCACACAATCCACTTCCTATTTACATATCAAACCCATTACAAATTCATGCTGAATGTAATATAATTGCTAAGTTAGGGATTTTCTTTTTTAGTATTTAGTGCTAATATCAGAAAAGAGCCTTTTGACTTATTTTTACCTAAAATGTGGGATTTTGTTTTTTTCACAATAATGTAGGACATGATACCTACAAAGAGCTATTATTTCATTAAGAGAGGGAAAGACATGGAAAGATTAAAAGAGATATGGTCTCGACCACTCACACAATGGGTTGCAAAGACGGTTTATTATCTTGCAATTTTATTTGCATTACTTTGGTTGTATGGATTCCATGATACAAACACAAGTACATTTATTTACAATGAATTCTAGGGTGGGAACGTTATGAAGTTATTAGAACTAATTGAAAAGTGGGCTATTGAAACGCCTGATCAAACTGCTTTTGTTTGGCGAGATGCGAAAATTACGTACAAACAATTAAAGGAAGATTCTGATGCGTTAGCACATTGGATTTCTTCTGCGTATCCAGATGATCGTTCACCAATTATGGTGTATGGCCATATGCAACCTGAAATGATTATTAACTTTTTAGGATGTGTAAAAGCTGGACATGCTTATATTCCTGTAGATTTATCTATCCCAGCTGATCGTGTACAACGTATCGCTGAAAATTCTGGTGCGAAATTACTTTTATCGGCAGCAGCAGTAACTGTAACTGATTTACCAGTTCGCATCGTAAGTGAAGACAACTTAAAAGATATTTTCTTTACTCATAAAGGGAACACTCCAAATCCTGAACATGCGGTAAAAGGTGATGAGAACTTCTACATTATTTACACATCAGGAAGCACAGGTAATCCAAAAGGGGTTCAGATTACTTATAACTGCCTTGTTAGCTTTACAAAATGGGCTGTAGAAGATTTTAACTTACAAACAGGGCAAGTATTCTTAAACCAAGCACCTTTCTCATTCGATTTATCTGTCATGGATATTTACCCATCATTAGTAACAGGTGGTACACTTTGGGCAATCGATAAAGATATGATTGCACGTCCAAAAGACTTGTTTGCTTCTTTAGAGCAATCGGATATACAAGTATGGACTTCGACACCATCTTTCGCAGAGATGTGTTTAATGGAAGCTTCTTTCTCTGAGAATATGCTACCGAACATGAAAACATTCTTATTCTGCGGTGAAGTGTTACCAAATGAAGTAGCTAGAAAATTAATTGAGCGTTTCCCAAATGCAACAATTATGAATACGTACGGTCCAACAGAAGCTACTGTCGCTGTAACAGGTATTCACGTTACAGAAGAAGTACTTGATCAATACAAATCACTTCCAGTTGGCTATTGTAAATCAGACTGTCGCCTTCTTATTATGAAAGAAGATGGCACGATTGCACCTGATGGTGAAAAAGGTGAAATCGTAATTGTCGGTCCAAGCGTAAGCGTTGGATACTTAGGAAGCCCTGAATTAACAGAAAAAGCATTTACTATGATTGACGGTGAGCGTGCCTATAAAACAGGCGATGCTGGCTATGTAGAAAATGGTCTTCTATTCTATAATGGTCGTCTTGATTTCCAAATTAAGCTGCATGGTTATCGAATGGAATTAGAAGAAATTGAGCATCACCTTCGTGCGTGTTCTTACGTTGAGGGAGCAGTTATCGTTCCAATTAAAAAAGGTGAGAAATACGATTATTTATTAGCGGTTGTTGTTCCTGGAGAGCATTCGTTTGAAAAAGAATTCAAATTAACATCTGCAATCAAAAAAGAACTCAATGAGCGATTACCAAACTACATGATTCCACGTAAATTCATGTATCAATCTTCTATTCCAATGACACCAAATGGAAAGGTAGATCGCAAAAAATTATTGAGTGAGGTTACAGCATGACCGCATATGGATCATTTTATTTTTTCGCTATAGTGGGCATTTTATTAATACCTACTATCATAGCTGGATTAAAAGGTAAAATGTTGCGTAAATATAATGCCGTTTTAACATTAGTCATGCTTGCTATTATCTTCTCAGATAAACCAAAGCAAGCAATGATGTTAGCTGCATTTATTATTTGGCAATATGCCCTTATTAAAGGCTATTTAATTTTAAGAAAACAAAATAATAGTACATTCACATTTTGCATAGCTGTTATTTTATCGATTTTGCCTCTTATTTTGGCAAAAATCGCACCATTTGCATCGTTATTACCTGAGTTAAAACTTGTTGTTTTTCTAGGTATATCTTACGTAACATTCAGAGCAGTTCAAATGGTATTTGAAGTTCGTGATGGTTTAATTAAAGAGCTTTCTTTCTTTAACTTCTGGGAATTCGTTTTATTCTTCCCTGCGATTTCAACAGGACCTATCGATCGTTACCGAAGATTCCAAAAAGATATTCAAAAGCCGCCTAGTGCTGAAGAATATCAAAATTTACTATATACAGGACTAAATCGTATTTTCCAAGGTTTCTTGTATAAATTTATTATTGCTTACTTAATAAAGCAATATTGTATGGATCCAGCATTCGCTCAACACGATACAATCTTTTCAAATATGATTTACATGTATAGCTATAGCTTATATCTATTCTTTGATTTTGCTGGTTATAGCTCTTTTGTAATTGGTGTAAGTTATATGATGGGAATTAAAACGCCAGAAAACTTTAATAAGCCATTCCTTAGTCGTAATATTAAAGACTTCTGGAACCGCTGGCACATGAGTTTATCATTCTGGTTCCGTGATTTTATTTACATGCGTTTCGTCTTTTTTGCAACGAAGAAAAAGTTAATTAAGAACCGTTACACAATTTCGTATATCGGTGCATTTTTAAACTTTTTCATTATGGGAATTTGGCATATCCAAGGAAGCGCTGTTGCGCAGTATATTATTTATGGTCTATATCATGCCGCACTGTTTATTTTATTCGATATTTTCGAACGAAAAAACAAGAAGCATAAGTTTTGGCCAAACACTAAATTTACACGCATCCTTGCGATTGTAATTACGTTCCACGTTGTATGTTTCGGTTTCCTAATCTTCTCTGGACACCTTAACAGATACTTTTAATGCACCCTTCTTATTCCATTAAGAAGTTGCACATATAATATATTTCGGATATAAAGGAGATTTTAAAAATGGCAGAATTCAAAGAGCAAGTATTAGATATTTTAGAAGAAGTATGTGAAAACGATATTGTGAAAGAAAACTTAGATGTTCAATTATTTGAAGAAGGTATCCTTGATTCTTTCGCTGTAGTATCTTTATTAGTTGAATTCCAAGAGCGTTTAGATATTGAAGTTTCTATTTCTGATTTTGACCGTGACGAGTGGGCTACACCAAACATGGTTATTAAAAAGTTGGAAGAAATCCGATGAACAAAGCAAAATTTGGTCCGATGCTTTTAGCATTGGCCCTTTTTGCTGTATTCTTACTTATTCCAACGCGCTTCCTACTTCCACTTTTAAGTGATGAAAAAGTAGAACAAGCTGCTACTTCTTTAAAAGAAGAAAAAATTCAAAGTATGATTTTACAGCAAAAGATGTTAGCAAATCCAAAATATCTTCCGATGTACGGTTCATCGGAATTCGCACGTATGGATGCTTTCCATCCATCTAATTATTTTAAAGTAAAGCCTGAAGGGTTCACACCATTCCTTCTTGGACGCGGCGGAACACAAGACCTTGTACATGTGTTAAACTTCGCATCTACAATGGATCAATTGAAAGATAAGAAAATGGTATTCGTTCTTTCTCCGCAATGGTTTGTACCACAAGGTATTGATGAAACGCACTTTGCACCTAACTTTTCAAAGCAACAAGGTTACCATTTCATTTTCAACAATGATTTAAAACCTGAAATGAAAAAACAAATTGCAAAGCGTTTATTAAACTTTGAGATTGTAAAAAAAGAAACTTTATTAAAAATTTCGCTTGAAGGCATTGCTTATGATGATACGAAGTATAAAGTAAAAGCACTTGCTGCTAAACCTTTCGCTTATATTTATCGTAACATTTTAGATCGTAAAGATTTATTTACAGCTATGTTTAATATTAAACCGCACAAAGAAAAGCTTGATCCTTCATTAAAACAAATGAACTGGGAAGAGGCTCGTAAACATGCGGATCAAACAGGTGCAGTAGAATCTGGATCTAATGAATACGGTATTGAAGATGATTATTTCAATAGCAAAATTAAGAAAAAATTAAAGCAACGTGAAGGTTACTTAAAAAATGATGCTTATGACCAATCGCCAGAATATGAAGATTTACAAATTGTACTTGATTTATTAAAACAATCTGGTGCAAAACCGCTCTTCATTTCTGTTCCTGTCAAAGGTCCTTGGTACGACTACGCTGGCTTCCCGAAAGAACGCCGCGAAGCATACTATAAGAAAGTTCATGAGCAAATCGAAAAAGCTGGTTATCCAATTGCCGACTTCTCAAATCATGAATACGATAAATACTTCTTAAAAGATCATATGCACTTAGGTTGGAAAGGCTGGGTTTACATCGACGAAGCCATCCAACAATTTTATAAAGCAAACTAATGAAAAGACCGCTTGAATTACTCAAGTGGTCTTTTT
The DNA here is from genome assembly GCF_008368965.1 of Bacillus sp. AY2-1. Taxonomy (NCBI): domain Bacteria; kingdom Bacillati; phylum Bacillota; class Bacilli; order Caryophanales; family Bacillaceae; genus Bacillus; species Bacillus sp. AY2-1. The sequence continues at coordinate 87,775 of NZ_QPEL01000020.1, forward strand.
GTATATATTTTGTAATTGCTCGATTGCATTCTCCGCTTCTTTCATAACTCGCTCCACTACATGCTGAGCTGATTCGATTCGTGCCAACGATGCTGCCTGTCCTGCCCAAAGTGACATATATTCTTCCTTATTTTGCTTCGCTGCCTCTTGGCGTATTTTAGAAGTTAATACGTTTTGCACTGGATACATCGGAAGCCCTTCTTCTTTTCCTTCATGTCTCTCTATAAATTCATTCCGGATACCCCGTGCATATTTCCCGGAAAACGCACGAGTTACCGTTGTGCTCGTATCTGTACTATGTAAAACCGCTTCTTTATACACATCGTGCGTAATACTCTCTTCACTTGTTAAAAAGGCCGATCCCATTTGAACACCTTCTGCTCCTAGTGCCAATGCCGCAACAAGCCCTTGTCCGTTCATTACACCACCTGCTGCGACAATTGGGATATGCGGAACAGCCCCTACTAACTGAGGTACTAACGCAAAAGTACCAATCATAGCATCTCGTTCTTTCCCAATAAACGTTCCTCTATGCCCTCCTGCTTCGCTACCTTGTCCGATAATAATATCTACTCCTAGCTCGGCAAGTACTTTCGCTTCCTTCACATGGGTAGCTGTTCCGATAACTTTTATTCCACTTCTTTTTAAATCATTTATTTCTTCTTTTTCTAACGTTTGAAATGCAAAACTAACGACCGGTACTTTTTCATCTAATAGCACTTGTAATTGTTCCTTATAGCTTTTTGGAAGCTTTAACGTTCCTTCTACTTCTATACCTAATTCTCTATTCACTCCGCTTAGTAATACTTTCGCCTCATTTACCTTCTCTTCTTCTATTTGTATCTCTTTCGTTACAAGTAAATTAACACCGAAAGGCTTATCTGTTAGTTCTCTTATTCTATAAATCGCTTCACAAATTTGTTCTGGGCTCATATAGCCCGCTCCAAGCGTCCCTAATCCTCCGCTATTACTTACTGCTGCAACGAGTTCTGGCGTCGTAATCGCGCCTGCCATACCGGCTTGAACAACGGGATACTCAATTTTTAATATGTCTGTTACTCGACTTGTAAACATCATTTTCCCTCCTATTTCCCTTATATCTTCTTTATTTGATAAGCTTTCCCCTGCTTTTGCAAGGGTTGAACTTCATATGAAGCGAATATATTGAAAGATAAGGAGGCTGAGCTTAATGATTTATCCAAATGCATTAAAACAAGGTGATACAGTAATGATTATTGCACCATCTGGTCCACCTACAATCGAAAATGTATTAAAAGGTGTGAATGTATTACAAGAGATGGGGTTATCCGTAATAATCGGGAAGAGTGTTTACGAGAAATATGGATTTTTAGCCGGAAGTGATCAATTTCGGCTTGACGATATACATGAAGCATTTACAAATAATGAAGTGAAGGCAATTTTTTGTGCACGAGGTGGTTATGGAAGTGCTCGTCTTCTTCCTCACATTCAATATGAAGTTATTAGGCAGAATCCAAAAATCTTTTGGGGATATAGCGATATTACAGCTTTACATACTGCTGTTTCACGTTATGCAAAGCTTATAACATTTCATGGTCCGATGATTGAAGAACTAGGAAAAGGTATTGATTCCCTATCTTTATCCTCTTTTAATCAGCTATTCCATCCGTATTCAACCATTTTATGTGCATCAGAATGTATCGTACCTAGCTCTCACAGTACAGTTACAAGTACGTTAGTTGGAGGAAATTTAGCTGTGTTAACAAGTATAATTGGCTCGCCCTACGAGATAAATACGGACAATACACTTTTATTACTTGAAGACATTGGTGAAGAACCGTACCGCATTGACCGTATGTTAAATCAGCTACTTTTATCTGGAAAGTTTAATGAATGCAGGGGCGTTATTTTCACAAGTTGTCACGACTGCACTCCTTCAAAGCCATCTCAATCATTGCAAACAATATTATATGAATATTTCGCACCATATCATATACCTGTCCTATTCGGTTTACCAATTGGACATATAAGTCCAAACATCGGTATTCCACTTGGAGCTACAGCGACAATAAACACAAATAATAAAACAGTCTCTATTTCTTCTGGTATAGCCACTCCATGTTCAAATTAAAAAGGAAAAGCGATTACGCTTTTCCTTTTACTTATAATAATTAAAAATTCGTCCAGATGCGATATCTGCAATTTCTTCTGGAATAAATGTTTTACTTATATCAGTGCCAACATTTAATACAGCTGTAGCATCTTTCTCAATGCTACCAAATAACTCTTTCCCACGTATCGTAATAAGGGGCGTTCCTTCTGGCAACACATCTTTTACAAATTCCATTTGTGTAAAGAACGGAACGATCCATCTACCTTCTCCTTGGAAATGACGCAAACGAAGTATTCCTTCTGTTGCCCCGTCCTCTGCTTCTAGTGAACCAGCAACATAAAACTCAGTAGATAAGAGCAATTCATAAAATTCCTTTTGCTTCTGTTTATCATCCCCTGCTACAACAAGTACCTCTTCTAATTTCTTTACTGAAATTTGCTCCATATGATGCCACCCCTATTTCAAAATGATTGTACTTAGATTATACGAAATATTCTTATTTTTTTCTACATAATTCGCAATTATTTTTTCAAAATAATTTTAATGCTTCTTTTGTCGTCACAATCGTAGCAAACTCTTCATGTAAATTTACAAGTGTCATATTGTGAATATCTTCTGCACTATACTCTTTACCATCTAAACCTTTACGGTTAAAAGTAGCCGTTGCATCACTCACTAAATACGTTGTAAATCCTAAATTCCCTGCCATTCGTGTCGTAGTTTCCACGCAATGATTTGTCGTTAATCCTACAACTACTACTGCATTACATTTGTCCTCTCTTAATTGCTCTTCTAAATTCGTCCCAATGAACGCGCTGTTAACGAATTTCTGAATAACCACTTCACCAGGTAGTGGTTGCACTTCTTCTTTAAAGTTTACCGTTTCCCCTCTCTCATAAAACATTGACCGAGCATCTTCTTTATTTACATGTTGAATATGAAAAACTGGTCGTTTCCTTTTCCTCCATTCTGCTAACAAAATTCTCATGTTTTCTTCAGCAAAAATATTATTTCTCTCGCCCCAATCTTGTAATTGAAATGCCTTTTGTACATCGATTATGATAAGTGCTATTTGATTTGTCATCATTTCCTCCTTAATTTGGCTGTAATTGAAATAGAAAACCAAGTTGTTGTGACGCAGTAATAAAGCAAACATAGGCGCAAAGCTCTACAATTTCTTTTTCTGTCCAATATTGTTTTAATGCGTGAAACATAGTATCATCTATCGCTTTTCGGTCATGAACAAATGTATGCGCAAAAGTAACGGCTACACCAATCTCCTCTGCCTTTTGCACATCATCAGGTCTTCCCTTTGCCATACAGTACGGACATTCATTCCCATACGCTAATGTTCTTCTCACTTGCTCCTTCAACTCTGCTGAAAGAATTCCTTTATTGTACAGTGTATCCTCTAACGTACTCCACGAATGTAATATATCCGAATTATGCCCTAATAACTTTTGAAACTTTGTATCTCCTACATTTGATAATGAAATTCTCTCCATCATTTCCCCTCCTATTTCCTTCTGTTTTATTGTAAAATAAATAACGTTCACTTTACATTTCATATGAATCTTAATTTATATTTTCCCTTTACAAAAATCATTATTTTACTGGAGGTATATTTACAAATGCAACTAGACCGTGTTGATCGAAAAATTTTAAATGAATTATATAATGATAGTCGCCTTTCTATGCGTGAATTGGCGAAACGAGTAAACTTATCTGCTCCGTCTACTGCAGAACGTGTTCGTAAACTTGAAAGTGAAGGCGTTATTCAAAAATATACAATCGATATCGACTATAAAAAAGCAGGACTAGTTTTAGATTGTATTTTAGAAATCACTTTAAAAAATGGTGATACAACACGTATGCAACAGTTTATTCAGTCTTATCCATCTGCAAGTTTTTGTTACCGAGTAACAGGAAGCTTATGCTACATTGTAAAAATTTCTGTTCCTTCACTCGTTGAACTTGAAGAATTTATCAATGATGTTTCTTCATATGCAACGACAGTTTCTCATATCGTATTATCAGAAGTATCTCTTACTCCTGATATTGAACATATCTTCCCAGAAGATTAATTTATTTTTATTCATAAAATATAAAAAAACCCCTTACAATAAGAATAAAAATAATATATTATGTATTAAAATACATAAAGTTCGAGAAAGGGGCTTTACATTGAAAATCTGGTTTTATGAAAAAACGGCACAATTAGATGACTTACTTGGTATTTGGGACAATGTTCCAACCATCCCGCGAATTGGTGAAAAAGTGGAGATTTTAAAGACGGTCCGCACTGTTACAGATATTAAATATGTAAAGAACGGTAATAATTTCCGTGTGGAAATTATTACAAATTAAAAAGTAGCTCCTAAGGAGCTACTTTTTAATTATCTATTATGTGCTTTCTTTATAACGATTTTATCTTCTTCTACTGATACTGTTACATAATCATTTTCTTCTAACCGAAGCTTATTTACAACCTCATCTGGTAACTCTATGGCCATCAATCTATCGGTTATGATCACTTGACTATACACTTCATTTTCTTGTGATGCACTCAATACTTTTAGCTCATTTATAAACCGTACTGGTGGCACGCCAACTTCTTTTACTGTACGCCATTGTTTCCAAATGTAAGGAATTAACCAAAGTAATCCGACAATCGTAAGACCGATACCAATCCATAAATTACTTTGCGCTTGTAATTCAGTAATTGAGATTGTACCACTTTCTTCTCCACCGAAAAATTGCATACTTGTTGCAATCAAATTATTTAGAGCGTGCACAGCTATATTCGTCCATATATTTTTTGTCTTTATGTATAAAAGACACATAACGACACCAAACATGAACGCACCAATAACATCAAAATGTCCTAGGCCAAAAATAATTGAAGATATAATTACAGCTTTTTTAATTCCCCATTTATGAGCCATTCGCTGTAAGAAAAATCCCCTAAAAATAACCTCTTCCATAATAGGTGCTAACACACATGCTGAAATGAAAGTAAATATCGTCATATATACGTTACTCGTATTAATAACATTTCCGTCTTCTAGCATAGTAACTAAGAAATTCGGTAACGTATGTGCTAATATGTAAAATTGAATCTGAGATATGCCAACTGAAAAAATCATCCCCATTATCGTTGCTAATACAATTAATCCCCAAGATAAACGTCCTGGCTTATCAAAAAAACTGTTAAATACAACATTATTTTTATTTGTTTTTACGTATAGCCAAAGTAACGGAAATACAAAAAATACAGTTATTTGTGAAATAACCTCCATCGTATTCTCAGAAACATTTGCTAGACCTAATGGTATCATTATAAGGAACACCCCTATAATCATCCATCCAAAAAAGCTACGTAGCCTTATACGTGAAAATGCATAGTGCATATAGAACACCCCCAAAGATAGTAAAAATAAAACTTTAATCAGTACTTTATAGGCAATCCTTTCCCTATAAATAGCAGGATAACTAAATTATAATATGAATATAGTTGAAATCCTTCCTATTTTTCTCAAATCATTTCAAACAGCATAGCTCTTAAAATACCATATCGCTGTTCTTCAAGTTGCAATCCAAGTGAAATTTATGTAATAAAAATCCCCGTTTTTACAAGCGGGGATTTCTTTTATTATAATACGTCACGTTTTTGGAATAATGCACTTGATGCTGCAAGTAACACAACAAAGTATGCAGCTACAAGTAATAATGAAGTTGTAAACGTAAATTCTGTAAATGTTGGTTCCATTCCACCATTGATTAATTTATTACTATCGTAAGCTCTTAAATCCAAATGGTTGAATACTACAAACTTCGCTACACCTTTTGCAAACATTATTAATACCATGTTAATTGCACCTTGTAAGAAGAATAGGAACATCGTAATAATTAATGGTAATACAGACTTTCTAAAGACATTTGCTAGGAAAAATGCAAGTGTTGCAAAAAAGAACGGTGAAAGTAGTTGATATAAAGTGGACTTCATTACGATTCCTAACGTTAATTCTGTTTTACTACCATCCATTACAATACCGCCAATAATCATTGCAATTAGCATACCAGCTAATACGATAAATAACATTGCTAATAACACTGTAATATATTTAGAAAATAAAACTGCAAGTCTTTTTCTTGGACGGATTAACAATTGTTTAATTGTACCTTTTTGGAACTCATCAGTAAGAGTACGGGCAGCAAGTGTGATCCCAAAAATCGTTGTAAATAAAACAATTAAGCCAATCTCTGAGTTTGCATAATCTAAATATGATCCCTTAAACTCATCACCTTTTCCCCACTTCAACATTGCTAAAGTACCTAAAATTTCGAGTGCCGCAATGACACCAATTAAAATATACATACCTTTTTTCGCATGCAACTTTAAAAATTCATTTTGAATTAATTTAAACATTACGCTTTCACTCCCCCAGTAATCGCTAAGAACTCATCCTCTAACGTTTTATTTTGAACAGTAACTCCGTATACAAGCACATCAGCATGAACAAGTTTTTTTACAATTTGTGGAATGTTGTCTTTTGTTAAAGATGCTACAATTACATTCCCTTTTGCTTTACCTTTAATGATTTCATTCGCTTTCTGAACTTCATCTACTTCAAACGCTACAACGACTGCCTCATCATGTTTCACTTTTTCATGTAAGTTGTACTCTTGTACAAACTCACCTTGTTTAATAATAACAACGCGATCACACATTAATTCAATTTCACTCAATAAGTGACTTGATACGATTACAGCAATATTCTCTTCTTTCGCTAAACGTTGTAAATAATCACGAATTTGGCGAATACCAGCTGGATCTAATCCATTTGTCGGCTCATCTAAAATTAAGATTTTCGGCTGATGAAGTAATGCCTGTGCAATTCCTAAACGTTGTTTCATACCAAGTGAATATGTTTTCACCTTTTTATGAATCGCATGCTCTAATTCAACAAGCTTTACAATCTCAGCAATGCGCTCTTTACTAATTGGAGTGATGGCCATGTTCGCAAAATGCTTTAAGTTTTGCATTCCTGTCATATAATCATATAGTTCAGGATTTTCTACAATCGCTCCAATTTGCTCTAGTGCCTTTTCACGCTCCGAGCGAATACTATGTCCACAAATTGTAATATCGCCCTCTGTCATTGAAATAAGACCTGTCATCATACGGATCGTCGTCGTCTTACCGCTACCGTTCGGCCCAAGGAATCCGTATACTTCTCCTTCACGAACCTCAAATGATAAACCACGAATAATTTCCGTTCCACCAATCCTTTTTCGAACATTCTCTAACTTTACTACTACGTTTCCCAATGCTGATTCCTCCTTTAGACTTCTAGTTTTTTATCGACTATGTAACCTGTAACTACTAGTAATATAATTGTTAATAAACAATTAAAAAATAGATTTAAAATTGTAATCTCGGTACCAGAATAAAATGATGTATTTAAAAAACCATTTTTATCTATAAATCCAATATTATTTATAGCAAACACATACTTTTCTATTTGCTGAAAAATATACGTTATTCCTCCATTAAATGCTGTAAAAATGACGAACAAAACTAAACAAGCAATCTTATTCATCGATGATTTCACATTGAATAGTTTCACAATTACTATAATAAAATAAATAGAAACTAGCATATTAAGAAAATCTAGTCCCCATAAGAAAATAGATAACATATGATGTAATATTCCATAATCATATAAACTGTGTATCGCTTGCTGAATACCTAAATTAGTTTTGCCATTGTAAATATTTAAAGAAAAATAGTATAGAAAAATGATTCCTATTCCTAGCAAAATCATAAAGAGTAGTACACAGAATAAAATATTTGCACATATATACTTTTTTGCTGAAATAGAAGTATAACGTAGCATAGAGTCTTTTAACATTTTCCGAAAAGACGATATACCTGTTAGAAGAATTGCAAATCCATTTATACCTAGCACGATAAAAAATATAATAATAATTATATCTTGCCTACCTGAAATTCTAACTCCTGAAACTCCTTTCATATTAAATAAAAGAATTAATGAAACTGTAATAAAACCAAAGTAAATAATAGCTATCTTTCTCTTATTACAATTATACAGATAATGAAAAAGCTGACTCATTTCTCATAGGCCTCCTTAAACAGCTCATGTACTGCTTTACCCTTTTGAAATCTTAGTTCTTCTACATTTTCATGCAATATTATTTCTCCATCTTTCAAAAAGATTACTTCATCGAATATATTTTCAATTTCTCTTATTAAATGAGTCGATATAAGTAGCGTACAGTCTTGACGATAAAATTTAAGTATTAGCTCAAGTACATGTTCTCTAGAAACAAGATCAATTCCGCCCAATGGCTCATCTAGTACATATAGCTTCGCTTTTCGAGAAAACGTTAAAATAATCTGCAGCTTCTCAACCATACCTTTTGACAATGCTGTAATTTTTTCTTCTAGCGGTATTTTAAATTCCGCTATCGTATCTACCGCTTTTTGAATATCGAAGTCTTTATAAAAATCCCGGTAGAAAAATAAAGCGTCTTTTACAGTCATCCAATCATCAAAGATTGGCTTATCGGACATAAATGAAACGATTTCTTTCGTCTGTAATCCTACCTTTTTACCGTCTATTGTGATACTGCCTTCAGAAGGGTGTTGCAAGCCTGCAATCATTTTCAATAACGTCGTTTTCCCGCTCCCGTTATCTCCAACAAGCCCAACGATTTTCCCTTCCGTAATCTCTATGTTTAATTCACGGATCACTGCTTTTAATCCGTATCTCTTCCATAAGTTTTCTATTTTTAATAGCTCTGTCATTGGCTCTCCTCCCTCTTATCATGCAATGAAGAACGAAGAATTGTAAGAATTTCTTCTTCTGAAAAACCTAAATTGTCCATTCCATCTATAAAAGAATGAAGTAATTCTTTCGCCATCTCTTTTCGCAGCTCCATTATTTTCTCCCCTTCATTCGTTACATACCGTCCCATTCCTCTACGTGTTACAACAACTCCATCCCGTTCTAGCTCTTGAAATGTACGCTGAATCGTATTTGGATTCACTTGTAATTCACTCGCTAATTCACGGACAGAGGGAATTTTATCACCAGGCAATAACTGTCCTGTTACGATCTCTTTTTTTATGTATTCCATTACCTGAATGTAAATTGGTATATTTGGAGAAAACTCTATTTTCATTTCTTCCCTCCTTTTGTATTGGTGTACTAGTTAAATAATACACTAATACAAAAAGTTTGTAAATACCCATTTAATTACAAAAAGTTCTATCCGTTAACCGAATAGAACTTCCCAAACATAAATCGCTATATAGAAATAATAGTGTTATGTAAACAAAATTATAAAGAAAAGCTGTCT
>NZ_QPEL01000200.1:0-5952 GCF_008368965.1 Bacillus sp. AY2-1
GTATACTAGTATCTTTGAAAAAAACCCTGTTAAGTGTTTTTTGAGTCATTTTAGCCTTGTTTTAAATTGTGCTGTATTAAACACTCTTAATATTATTGAATTTATTACAAAATTGTCACCTTTATGTAAGGTTATTAGATAGTTCTATCTTTATTTAAATGTAATAATAAATGCATAAGAAACGTCAATAATAAGTATTGTATAAAATTTATGTAGTTTACTATTAACAATCAACCATGGAGGAATTAATTGTGAAAGCCAATTTAGAGACCGTAAAAGAACATTTGAAAAACAATGAAGAAATCCTTTCTACAATTTATTGCACAATAAATTTTGGTTATATTAGTAGATTTGGAATCTTAGTTGCTACAAATAAAAAGCTATTGTTCTGTGCTGATGCTATGTTTGGAAAAGGACTTAAGTGGGAGTATGAATAAACTGAAATTTCGAACTTCGGTGATACAAGAGGTCTAATTTTAGAGATATCTGCTCTTCCTGTTATCCAAAAATTAACAATGCATCATAAAGATGATTTTATTGTATTCTCTAATTTTTCAAGTCCATCAAAAGTGAACAAGTTTTTAGAATTGGTTCAATTAAAGCTTTAATTTCTAAAGAAATGTTGCAATGATTTTTTTAAGTTGATGGCGATGAGGTAGCACCACATTGCTATCAAGCCGACAATATAAAATTCCTCTAAAATGAAAAAATACGCTCTTTATTTTTATAGAAACGAAGGAGCACCTCATTGTTTTTATGTCTGTAATATAAAATTCCTCTAAAATGAAAAAATACGCTATTCTTTCTGTAGAATCATAGGAAAGGATGGCGTTTTTTATGTCTGTTTCTGTGTCTGACGAATTACAACTATTTGCTCAAGAGATTCAAAGTGCCCTATCTCCAAAGACCTTAAGGTCTGTTGCGCGAAGTGTTGGTTTTGTAAAGCGGATTAGTAAATATCAAGCACAAGATTTAGTCGCTTTATGTGTATGGATGAGTCAAAATGTCGCGACAACTTCTTTAGCTCAGCTATCTAGTTGTTTAGAGGCATCAACAGAAATACTTATCAGTCCTGGGGGACTGAATCAACGATTTAATCCAGCAGCTGTACAACTTTTACAACATATATTAGCTGAGCTCTTAAACAAAAAATTAACTTCATCTATATCAATTGCTTCTCCATGTACTTCAATTTTTAAGCGTATTCGTATTCTAGATTCTACGGCTTTTCAGCTTCCGAATATATTTTCTCCCGTTTATCCTGGTGCGGGAGGTTGCAGCCATACTGCAGGAATGAAAATTTAACTTGAGTATGATCTTTTAAGTGGGCATTTTCTACATATTCATACAGGACCAGGGAAACAACATGATCGAACTTACGGTTCCCTTTGCGTACCCACTGTAAAAGAAGATGATTTGTGTATTCGGGATTTAAGCTATTTTCATCTGAAAGATCTTCAATATATACAGGATAAAAAGGCTTACTATATTTCTCGCATTAAATCTAATACACGAATTTATCAAAAAAATCCCAATCCTACTTATTATCAAAATGGAAAACTAAAGAAGGGAACAGAATGTAAACAGGTAGATATGGAGGTAGTAATGAATTCTCTTCAGCCAGGACAAACACATGAAATATCTGATGCTTATGTAGGAATGGTCGATAAAGTACTAGCTCGTGTCATTGTTCATCGACTTACAGCAGAACAGCAACAAAAAAGATTGCGGGATCAATCTATACGAGAAAAAAAGAAAGGAATGAAGTATTCTCCCCGTAGCAAACGACTCAGTGGTATCAATGTATATATGACAAACACGCCTATAGAGATTGTCCCGATGGGACAAGTGCATGATTGGTATTCTTTACGTTGGCAAATCGAGATTTTATTTAAAACTTGGAAATCATTCTTTCATATTCACCATTGTAAAAAAATAAAACGAGAACGATTAGAATGCCATTTGTATGGGCAACTGATTGCCATTTTACTCTGTTCTTCTACTATGTTTCAAATGCGGCAATTACTTCTTATGAAAATGAAACGAGAACTGAGTGAATATAAGGCCATATATATGATTAAAGATTACTTTCTTCTTCTTTTCCAAGCTATACAGAAAGACACCCAAGAGCTATCAAAGATTCTCATTCGCCTGTTCAAACTCTTACAGCAAAACGGGCGAAAATCTCATAGGTATGAGAAGAAAACAGTCTTTGATATATTAGGTGTCGTTTACAATTTTATCATGTCTGATAATCAAGCAGCTTAAATCAAAAAAATGAAACCCGTTAGGGTTTATTTCGTATGCAAATCTTTAAATTCCCTACACGTAGCCTTTAGAAAAAAGAAATAACCTCTACTATAATTGAAGTTGTATAAGCTTAGCTTGATAGCGATGGGGTGGCACCACATGTCCATCAAGCTAAGATTTTAAGACACCCCCATAACGAGAATTTTACCTTTTCACAATCATTTATAAGAATTCGGCTCATTTTTTCCGTTTTGGGGAACAATCAATTTCTTAAGTTGATGGCGATGGGCTAGCACCAACAAAGCGTAAACTTCGTACGCTAAGAGATAATCGACTTCTTATTGTTAAGTTATCTGGAGCGCTCTTTCTCGTAATTTACCATGTTTCCCAAAGAAAATAGCAAAAGGTAAGGCTATGAACACATTTACAAAATGACGAGAAAAATGACAAAACTGTAAGAATGCACGAATGTTTGTAAGAAAGTTCGATGTTTTCCTTTTTCTTTTTTTATTATAGTGAAAAAAAGAAGGAGGAATTTGAAAATGTCTTTTTCTCAATTCAATATTGATATTTTTCGAGCAATTAATGAATTAGGTAAACAATATTCATTCCTAAATTCAGCCATGATATTTTTGGCAGAATATATGGTATATATTCTTGGTTTAATTATTATAGCTTATTGGTTTACCGGGTCTAGAAAAAGTAGGATGATGGTTATTCAAGCGATGGTTGCTTTTGTGATTGCTGAGATGATTGGAAAAATAGCAGGGAAATTTCATTTGAATTATCAACCGTTTGCAGTATTGCCTGATGTTAATAAACTTGTCTACCATGCTGTAGATAATTCATTTCCTAGTGACCATACGATCCTCTTTTTTTCCATTTGTTTTTCATTTTGGCTTGTTCGTAAAAAGACTGGATGGTTATGGCTTATACTTGCATTTTGTGTAGCAATCTCTCGTATTTGGGTAGGGGTTCATTATCCTTTTGATGTTGTAATAGGGGCTTTAATAGGATGTGTTTCAGCGTTATTTTCGTATTGGTTAGTACCGAAAATTTTTTTTATCAAGCAATTGCTTACTCTATATGAAAGAGTAGAGAAACATGTTTTACCATCCAAAAACAAATCAAAGGGATTTTGAGTATACAAGTATAAAAGTTAACGTGAAAAGTGGGGGAATTATGGGGAAAGAAATATTATTTGATAATGAAGGTCTGATTCTAAAACTAAATGGGATAACAGGATTACTTGCATTAAAACTAAAATTAAAAATGCCTTATAACACGATTAAGAGTGTGTATGTTGGCTATTTTGATCCTCCACAATGGATGCTTCGTATGCCTGGAACATCAATTTCTCCTCTCAATATTTTTGAAGGAAGTTTTAAATATGCTGATGAATGGTACTTTCTCTCTTGTGAAAATAGAGTCCCTCTCGTAATGATTGAATTAAAAGGTCATGAAAAATATAAGTATGTCTTTTTTGAGATTGATGATCCTACCAAAGTAGTCGCAGATATTAGAAAACATATAAAAAATTTGTAAGTATTGACCTATCAATATATTACTTCCGCTAACGAGAATTTTACCTTTTCACAATTATTTATGAGAATTCGGCTCATTTTTTCCGTTTTGGGGAACAATCAATTTCTTAAGTTGATGGTGATGGGGTCACGATATCAAAAAAAGAAAATTGTACGTTTTAACACATTTCAGACACAATAAAAACCGATTCTCTGTACGTTAAGGAATGGGTTTTTATTTTCGAATGATATTGTAAATAAGATTAGCTAATAAAACCCCTTCCATAAACTGGTATAATTTGAAGAAACACAAAGTATTTTTACTTCTTTGTTTCTTCAAGTTTTCGTTTATTAATAGCTCGATAAAGAGAGTCCTGTGATATTCTAGTTTCTTCTATGATTCCTTTGATGGAATATTGGTCACTATCATATATACGTAGTACAATTAAAAGTTTTTCTTTTTCTAGTTTTGGTCTACCTATTTTATTTCCCGTTTTTTTTACTCTCTTCTAATCCTTCTTTTCCTCGTTCAGCTTCAATCATTCTGATTTACACCCCACGATTGAAGCTGAATATCCAATTCCTTTTAAAATTGCTTGTGTTCGATATTGTACTACAACCTCTAAACCCTTTGAACGAAACTTTTTTACAGCTTTATCTAATTCTATTTTTAAATCCTTACGACTCCTAGATTTAACCATTTCAATTTCTATAGTTTTCACAGTAATACCTCCTAAACAAAATGGTAAAATTATTGCGTTCACTATCACTTTGTTCTTCTTTACAATACATTTAACTTATTAAGATTTAAAAATTATACAACAAAAGAGTAAAACGGTTTAGGATACTCTTTTCATCTACCTCTTAACTTGATACCATTTTATAATTGAGTTCTTCACCAAAATCATTTGTGACAATCCCTTTAACCGATGAATGTTGCAAGTAAGAACGGCCCATACAATATTTTCTATTCAAATATGATAGAATGAAAATATATCCAAAACGGAGGGAAAACAAATGAACTCAAACACAAAACAGTTTATTTATGATATCCAGCAAAGAAAGAACAATTATATAGAAAATGTATTAATAGCAATACAACATCCTAAAAAAGAGCAATCTGAACAAGTCATTCAAAATATAGTAGAGAAGATGGATATGATGATTAGTTTAGTTACTACTTACATGGCAATTGAATCAGGATCTACAAAAGAATTAAAAGAGCTTCAAGAAGAACTTATTCATGCTCAAGCATATATCCAAAAACGGAAATTTGAAGAAACACAGAGATAAAACCCTGTGTTTTTACTTGGTGGACTATGACATTAATTTTTTATAAATTGGATTACTGTTTTGGCATAATCCATACAATTTGTTGAATGCGTACAATATATGGCGCCGTATCTTCAATGAGCAAGTGATCTGGTTTCACATCTTTTAACTTTCCTCTTACATTACCTCTTACAGTTTCAATAACCACATGTTTACCAATTACTGATTGTAATGTCTGATATACATAGGGATTAGGCACACTTACCATATTTTGTTTACTAAAGTCATTTCCCTCCAAATAACTCATTCTATAAAACTCCTTTCTAACTTGCATTCTTTCTACTAATATATGATATAAATCTTATAAATATGCTAGAAGGATAATTCATTATATGGACGGAAATAACATTTTAATAGGGTACGGTTTCTATTTCTACATTGCTAAAAAAATGATTTATATAAAGTTACTTTTACTAGTTAATAGGAGATGATAAAGGGATATTTTGAATATACATCTAGGTTGTTCCTTTCTGGTTATGTATCATTTTAAATACGCCCTTTATTAGAATAGTGCTCATACTTTTTTTGAGATTCTTTCGTAATACGTGCGTTAAGTAAAATTGCTAACAATAAAAACACTCCATATTTTCCGCCTGTAGCTCCTATGATAATCACACTACTACAAACAAGTACAATTAATAGGATAAACGAAACTAAATAAATACGATCATAATTCTTTGACATCTTCTCGTATTTTATGCGTTCTTTCCTTGCATCCATTTTAATTCCTCCTTTAGATGATCCATTTCACTCTCAGATAAATCTCGCCCTTAAAAAGGAAACAATCTATCGTTTTAAATAATTAGTTTGTTTTTTTATCAACTAATTTATATAACGTAAAAAGAAA
>NZ_QPEL01000201.1:0-8277 GCF_008368965.1 Bacillus sp. AY2-1
CTATATGATATTTATTTCACTATCTCTTAAATATAATTTTATATAAAACTTATTCATTTTTAATAAAGTTATTATTTTACATAATTAAATTGAATTTCTTCCATTTCCTCATGATAACTTACAAATAAATCATAGTTTTGAAAATACCAAAGATCATCACAATCTACAAAAAATATAATACCTTCCTTCTCAACTGACACTATTTCTCCATCTGGTTTCTCAGCAACAACCCCTAAAGAATATCCGGGCTGAATTGAACTATCCCCTCCGTACCTTACAGTAAAACGTACAGATTCACCGTGCTTTATACGTAATTCTTCCTGGAACCATTGCAGAGCTTTACGATCAATTGAAATTTCCATCTTTATTCCTCCAGTTTACACAAACTCTTTTTTTCCTAATCGTTGTTTTACAAAGAAGACGAAAATAATTAAGGCTATCAATGCTGAAATTGCACTCCCTGAAAATAAAATACGATAACCAAACATTTGTGAAACAACTCCAAGTACAATAGCACCTAACCCGATTCCTAAATCAAACGCTGTAAAAAATGAAGCATTTGCAACTCCTCTTTTACTCGGATCGACAATTGTAAGCATTGCCGCTTGCAAAGCTGGCTGCGCTGAACCAAATCCAATACCGTATAATGTTGCTGCGATAATTACACCTATCAAACCATTTGAAATAGTTAAAACAACTATAGCTAAAATAGTAATACATAATGCTGGGAGTATGATGAATACTTCTCCATACTTATCTAATAGTTTCCCTGAAATTGGTCTTACAATTGTTAATGCAATTGCATATACAAGAAAGAAAGTTCCCGGATTTACATGAATTGATGATGCAAATAACGGTAAAAAGGTTGTTATTCCTCCATATGCAAACGATAAAAAGAATACTACAATCGTGATTGTTAATACGGATTTCTCAAATAGCTGAATTTTTCCTTTTTCTTTTTGTAGCGTAAATGGCATCTTCGTTATTAGTGATAATACGACTGCCATAAAAGATAACAACGTCGCTAATAAAAATAGACCATTAAATGAATAATTTTGCACAACCCATAATCCAATCATAGGTCCGATGGCCATTGCAATTGTCATCGCCATCCCGTACCAGCCCATTCCTTCTCCACGGCGTGAATCTGGAATAATATCAGTTATTGCTGTTCCAACAGCTGTTGTAGAAACAGCCCATGTTACTCCGTGAATAACACGTAAAACAGCTAAAAGGACAATAGTCGATGCTATATTATAGGAATACATCGTTAATCCAAAAAAGATAAGTCCGAAAATAATAAAGGATCTTCTACCATATTGATCTAGCATTCCTCCAATAATCGGTCGTATTACTACAGCAGCTATCGTAAACATCCCCATCATGAGTCCAACTTGCGATTCATTGCCACCTATCTCTTTAATAAAGAGCGGTAGCGTTGGAACAAGTAAATAAAATCCTGTAAATAAAAATAACATTGCGAAAGTCATTTGAATAAGTGATTTCGTCCATAATCGTTCCATAAAAATACCTCCATACACTCGTAAAATATTACGATTAACAACCTCATTGTACATTTTATTGATCTCTTTTCCCTCCGCAAATAGACGTATCTTTTCATATTAAATAGTCCACCATCAGCTTACATTAGTCTTAAGACTTTGTACGCATGTTTTAAACGAAAGTCCTATATATGTACCTTTATACGTGTGAAAAGAATATACTAATTTATTAACACAACTTAGGAGTGAATATTTTATGTGGGTATCATTAAGAGTAACTGCCGTAGTTCCTTCGACTCCTGGGATACATGTTCCTGCAGTTCATACAGCTAGCTCCGATGTAGGAATTGAACTTCCCGCAACTTGGCAACAATATCAACTTCCCGGTCAAGTTACCCCCTCATTTTGGCATCATGGTGCACACCCAAGTAGTACTACCATTTATAGCCATAGTTATCCTCCACTACCTCCGACTCAAGTCTTTTATCATTTCCCTTCAATTTATTTCCAAAATTTTCATGGTACGTTTAACATTTAATAGCTATCACTGTATTACCCTACATCTTAATAAAGCGAACCTTTAATCCAGTTTCAACATAAAAAGTCGAATTTCTTAAATAAGAAATTCGACTTTTTTATTGTTTTCCAAACGAAAGTAACCGTTAAAGAAAGACATTTATTAAAGACTTGAATATAATTCCCTCTTATTTAATGCTTTATGTAATCCATTACAGTTAGTCCCTTTCCGGAATAACCCATACGTACAATCATTTCTCTCTTTACGTTACATTTCACATAAACTACATTCACTCTTTTTCTTCTATCCGGCCCTTAACATAAAATTTTCTATAGCAAAATGAAAAAAGCACTTAAGATTGTAAATTCCCACAAATCTTAAGTGCTTTTTTGAAAACTTTTCTATAAATTTTTCTTATTGTCCATTATTGGCAGGAACCTCTCCTGCATTTCCACCATTATTTGGTTGTACTGTTGCAGGTGGGGTTGGAGTTCCTTGACCTCCATCATTATTCGCTGGAGGTGTCGTTCCTTGGCCTCCTCCGCTATTTGCTGGAGGTGTCGTTCCTTGGTTTCCTCCGTTATTCGCTGGAGGTGTCGTTCCTTGACCTCCTCCGTTATTCGCTGGAGGTGTCGTTCCTTGGCCTCCTCCGTTATTCGCTGGAGGTGTCGTTCCTTGGCCTCCTCCGTTATTTTGTTCATTTTGTTTCTTTTCTTCTTCTTGTTTCTTTTGCTCTTCTAGTTTCTTTTGTTCTTCTTGCTTCTTAAGTTCCTCTTGTTTCTTTTGTTCTTCTTGTTTTTTCAGTTCTTCTTGTTTCTTTAATTCTTCTTGCTTTTTCTCTTCTTCAGTTTTTTGCTGTTGATCTTGTTTTGGTTGCTCCGTTGTATCCGGTACGCTAGTATTTGGCGATGAATCACGTTTTTCACCTTTTATACGTAGCTCACTACCTTCTTGAATGACGCTACTTGGCATTTTAAAGCGTGATTTATCTGTAGCCATTTCGCTCATCATTTCTTTAAAGATCAACTGTGCAATTTTCGTATTTTTACTACTAATATACTCGTCTTTGCCATCTTTCATATACCCAGTCCATACTGCCATCGTATATTGCGGTGTATATCCAGCAAACCAACTATCACGAGTTGCACTTTCTGGAATTTTATATTGAGCTAATTGTTTTGATGAGTAGTTTGTCGTACCCGTTTTTCCAGCTACATCTAAAGATGCTACATTTGCAGATGTACCAGTACCTGATCTAACTACAGAACGAAGCATATCTGTAATCATATATGCTGTAGAATCTGTCATAACTTGTTTTGGTTTTTGTCCAAAACTTTGTGACTTACCATCTGGATAAACGACTTTCTTAACAAAATGCGGTTTCGTATATTTACCATCATTACCAAATGCCGCATAAGCGCCCGCTATTTCAGTTGGTGATACTTCATTTGTACCAATCGCTGTTGATTCAGTCGGTGCTGCATTAAATGTAATGCCTAATTTCTCAGAGAAGTCTTTTGATTTATTAATTCCGACTTCTTTCGCAGTCTTAATTGCTGGGATATTTCGTGACTTTTCTAATGCTACACGCATTGTAATTGGACCCATGTGACTTCTATCTGAATTTCGTACTTCTTGTCCCGTTGAATACTTAAATGGAGAGTCATCAATTTGATGGTACGTAGCCCATTTTAAATATTCAATTGCAGGAGCGTAGTCGAAAATCGGCTTCATCGTTGAACCAGCTGCACGATCTAATTCAATTGCCATATTGTGCCCTTTAAATACAGCTTTATTTTCTCCACGGCCACTACCTATAGCACGAACTTCTCCTGTTTTCGTATCCATAAATGTAAATGCACCTTGGAATTTATCGTTCGGATAATCAATGATATTATTATTTAAAATATTATCAGCAAGTTTCTGTGCTTTCGGATCTAACGTTGTATAAATTTCTAAACCGTCAGAACCTATATTAGCATCTGGCAATTCTTTTTCTACTTCTTTCACAACTGCATCCATAAATGCAGGATATGGCATTGTTTGTAGTTGAGTTGCAGGCTTGAGTCCCTTTTCTACGTCAACTTTTGATGCTTCTTCCATTTCCTGTTTTGTTATATATCCATGTCGATTCATTAAGTTTAGAACAACATTTCTTCTTTCTGTTGCTTTTTGAACATTTTCTTTTTTCGTTGGATCATAGTTATTCGGTGCTTTCGGTAAACCTGCAAGCATCGCAACTTCTGGTAATGTTAAGTCCTTCAATTCTTTACCATAGTAGTTTTGTGCTGCTGTTGCGATCCCATATGAACGGTTTCCTAAGTTAATTTTATTTAAGTACATCTCTAATATCTCATGTTTTGAATACTGTTGTTCTAGCTTATAAGCTAAATATATTTCTTGTGCCTTACGCTTTGGTGTTTTGTCCATTGATAAGAAGTAGTTTTTAATAACTTGCTGTGTTATCGTACTTCCACCCTGAGAACCATAATCTCCTTTAAGACTTACTAGAACAGCACGGGCAGTACCTTTAAAATCTACTCCGCTATGCTCATAAAAACGTGAATCTTCTGTCGCTAAAAATGCATTTTCTACTAATTTAGGTATTTGCTCATACGTAACATTCGTCCTTTTTTCTTTTCCATATTCATATACCAAATCCCCGTTTTTATCATAAATTTTTGAGGATAACGGATTAACAAGTTTTGCTTTCTCAAGTTTTGGTGCATCCTTAATCATTACAAAAAAGGTAGCAACCCCCGCCACTAAACCAACAATACCAAGTAATAAACAAGTAATTAAAAACTTGCGAAAGAATGATGTTTTACCTTTTGGTTTTTGTGTTTTAGACGCTGGCTGTTTTTTCTTTTTAACTTGTCGTCGTTCCTCTCGAGAACGATAATTTTCTGACATGTTACTTTCTCCTGCCTTTCAATTCTCCCGTTGATTTACTTAAAAATATTGAGGTCACTTTCTAAAATGAATTTGATTAAGAAAGTATATTGACCTGGAGCATTCAATATTTTCCCAATTCACAGATTATAATTTTTAGAATACTTCTTATACAAACTATTTTCACTTCTATTTTTCCTAATAACGCTGCCCCTTTAAGCATAGAATGTAAAAAGTGAATTTTTAATACCTCGTATAAATAATATACCTTTTTTTCAAATGGTCAATATTTTCTTATTTATAAATCAAAGGTGAAATAAAAATAGCACAACGATATGTACTTCGTGTGAACTTCCTTATAATTACGTATAACAAACATTTAATATATTGCATATAAGTATAATACCTCTTAAATTATAAGGATTTCAACTTCATAACCTCAACATCTACAAGAAATTATTAAAAATGAAAAGTGAGGAGTTGCGTAATGATGAAGCTATCTCCCGTGATTTCAAAAAATATAGTTGCTGTTGGCTACAATCCTTTTTCTATGATTTTGCGAATCCAATTAAAGAATGGTATGTACGATTTCTTTAATGTACCAGAAAGTATCTATACTGGCCTATTACATGCACAATCTAAAAGTTATTATCATAAAACTTACATTAAAAATTCTTTCCGCCACACAAAAATTTAAACTTAACACCCACTAAAAAAAGGAGGTTAATCCTCCTTTCTTTTAAAAATATTTCACGGATAAATTACCTTCGATTCCTCTTATTAATTTCATCATATGCTTGAATTTGTTTTTTCAAACGCCGATCAGCTTTTTTATCATGCACTACAAGAATTGCATGTATAACTCCTGGAACCCAAAATATTAGTGTTAATATGAAATTTATTATTGCCTGAATTGGTTTTCCACAAAATAATACAGCAACAGGCGGAAGAAAAATTGCTAATAAATACATCATCCCTTGAAAACTCCTTATTTTGTATTTTATATATCACTTTTCAAAATATACGCAAAGAAACCTACTACTATTTTAATCTTAACTTGCCTCTAAAATCAATGTCTCTCCTTCTACTTATATAAGTATTTCAGACTTTTCATTGTTTACTAGCCTATTTTCTTCCTCTATTGCAGTTACTCCAATTGCAGAAATTAACGTTCCAACCGCTTGTATCCAAATACCAATGAGTGCAATTATTCTCTCATCCTTCTTATCAAAAATTCTATCTTCATTTTCTCTCTCATCTTTCAATAAATTTGAAACGCCTTGATACGCTTGTAATCCAGCTCCTAAACTTTGCATGGAGTTACCTAGTATAATAATTTTCTGTAGTACATTTATATCCATCAAAGCTGCTTCTACTCCTAAAAAAGCACCGATTGATTGTAAACTGTTCCCTATAATAATAAGAAAATCATTTTCTTTCAATTGTTCATTTATATTAAAATATGTTCCTATTACATTTGATATATTCCCTAATGCTAATAACTCAATTCCTATTTTATCAAGTAATTTACTTTGATTCTCTAAGCCTATATTTTGATTTTCTCTTTTTTCTTCCCCGTCATCATACTTGCTCGCAATGATTTGTAATATATACCCGAGGGCTTGTAATGAGCTCCCTACAATAACAAGGTCCGATTCAACTTTCTCTTCTCCAATAAATCCTCTTGTCGTCCCAATAGCAGCTGTAAGGTTCCCTCCCACTTGAAACCATGCCCCTGTCACTCTTAAACCGCGTGGATTCATTTTTATCACCTATTTAAATATTTTCTAAAGCTTTCAAAACAAACAAATCTCACCCTTAATCGTTTATTTTATTTTTCATATGTAATTTTGTGAATGATATAATGTACTACTAATATAAAAAAGCACCTTAAAGGTGCTTTTTTATATGCATGCTGGACATGTCAACGAATCTCCATTTTTATCTATTGTTATATTCAATATATATTGAATTGCTTTATGTGACCAAGTTTCAGGTGTAGGTGATTCATTTATATATTGTGGAGCACATGACTTCAGCATTGGAGTACTAATACTCCCTCCAGGATCTAAAGCAACTACAGCCATGCCATAGGGTAATTCCAGGGCCATAGATTTAGTGATACCTTCAATAGCAAATTTCGAGGCACAATATGGCGCAAGCTCAGCCTCACCTTCTCTTCCCCAACTAGAACTCATATTAATGATAATCCCTTCTTTCCTAACTACCATTGCTGGAACAAACGCTCTTATTACATTTACTACACCATTCACGTTTACATTCATTACATTTTCAAATTCTTGAGCCGTAATTTTCCAAAGTTGTGCATTTTGATTTACAATCGATGCATTATTTATTATCAGATTGGGAGCCTTATGTCTATTAAGTATATAATTTGCCCAATTGTTAACTTGCTGAGAATCTGAAATATCAATTACTTGGAAATCATGTATTTTACTGTACTGTTTTTTTAGTTCTTCAATTTTATCTTTTGAGCGTCCACAACCATATATGTTCCACCCTAATTCATGAAATCGATCAACCATCGCACGTCCTAACCCTTGTGTCACACCTGTAATAATTACAGACTTACCAATTTCTTTTCTCTTCATTTCGCTCATCCTCCTTCCCTATATATTACTCTCTTCATTTTTATTCAGCCATTTACTATAGTATCAACTCAACTCATACTTTAGTAATAGTTTTGATATTGCATACATAAACAAAAAAAGTAACCATCATGGTTACTTTTTGCTACCTATCTAAAAATTCATTGTTTATTTCATTATTGTTTTTACATTTCAACTTCTCTTTTCCACATTTCTCACACTGGTACATATAAACTACACCTAATGTACCTTTTTTAAAATCCTCATTATCCTGCATCTTAATAAAAATATATTTATGTTTACAATGCGATTCACCCAAATAATTTTTAAACCACTTTTTCAACACAACACATTCCACCTTTATGATAGAACCTTTATTTAGCTGCCTTATGACATACTTTTATTTAAATGTTCAATCTCATATTGCAATTTTTTAAATTGCTCAAAATGCATGGTAATAGATTGACTACTACCATAATCAACATTTTGTTTCACTAATATAACACCCGTATCATGAAAAAGCGCTTCAAGTTCTTTCCTAATAGAAACTTTCGCAATATGAGCTGTTTTAATTGCAGATAAAATTGCAATTTCATTAAACTTTAATTTTATTTCATTTGGACAAAATGCGTCTTCAACTAATATAACTTCATTACTATAAATTAGTGCAACAAGATTACTTGATTTGGCATCTGTTAAATCAACTTTTTTCATAATATCTTTCATTACATTTTGCCTCCTTTATTTTCATATATAT
>NZ_QPEL01000202.1:0-2688 GCF_008368965.1 Bacillus sp. AY2-1
AAATTATACAATTTTAAAACCTTTAAACCTTTTTCTAATTAGTTCAAATCCATATTACTTAAGCTAGATTTAGCAGTATTGTTTTCCACTCTGAATCTAAGGCAATGGTATCTAAAAATAGGAGGTATATTCATGGAAGGCTTAACGATTAAAACTATCCCTTTCACAAAAGAAGAAATTGATAAAATCAAAACGGATTATAATAATTTTAATGACTACCCTATTATTTATATCCTACATAAGGAGAAAGAAGCTTATATTGGTGAAACAGTAAATGCTTTTAATAGATTACACACCCATAGACTAAATAGGCATAATACTTCTAATGCTAAAAACAGACATGACTTTAAGCATGTAACACTGATTAAACATGAAAAATTTAATCAATCTGCTACGTATAACTTGGAAACAAAGTTAATAAATTATTTCTTAGGTGACGAACGTTACACATTAAGAAATGTTAGTCAAACTGTATCTTCAGTTGTGCATAACTACTATGAAAAAAGCTTTTATAATGATGAAGTTTTTGAAGCAATCTGGAAAACCTTGAAAGACACTGAGCAGATTGTTAATAAGGATCTATTTTTAATTGAGAATAATGATATTTTCAAACTATCTCCGTTTAAACAACTTACATCTGAACAGTTTGAATTATATCAAGATGTTGTATATGAATTAGAAGAACAATTCTTTAAAATGAATACTCAAAACAAAACAGAACATAAAGTGATTTTCATTGAAGGTAGTGCTGGGGTTGGTAAAAGTGTCGTTTTAAGTTCTCTTTATTATAAAACGTTAGAGATGTCTAAAGACAAAAACTCACATTTATATGATACTTCCAGTTATATTTTGATTAACCATAATGAAGCATTAAAAACGTTCCATAGCATAGCTTCTAATGTGAAAATTATGCAGAAGAATAAAATATTAAAACCTACTTCTTTTATTAATCAAACGCCATTAAATACAGAGACTACACCAGCTGATATTGTATTTGTAGATGAAGCCCATCTACTACTTTCAAGCTCCGATTCTTATAATTCATATCACGGCCATAATCATCTAGAAGATATTATTAAAAGAGCTAAGGTGACTATTATTATATTTGATTCTAAGCAAGTAACCCGCAATAAGGCATATTGGGATGCTAAAACATTAAACACTGTCCTTTCAAAATATAAGCCTAAAAGATATAAACTTTCTACTCAAATGCGAATGCATGCTGGCAATGAATTAGTTTCATGGTTAGATAATTTAGTTCAAAAGAATATTATGCCTATGCCAAATGTTCCTAACACTTATGATTTTGACATCTTTGAACATGCTTCTGATATGCATAAAAAAATACAACAACAAAATACGAAATGGGGACTTTCTAGAGTTGTTTCCACATTTGATTTTGAACATAAAAAAGATGGTGGAAAGTATCATGTTACAACTGGTGGCTTAGATCTACCATGGAACCTTACTGATTCTTCTACAACATGGGCGCAACGAGAAAAAGTTTCTCCACATGGAAGTTCAATTGATGAAGTAGGTTCAATTTATACAGTACAAGGATTTGACTTAAACTATGTGGGTGTAATATTGGGGCCATCTATCTCTTATGATGAAAAAAATAATAAACTAGTAATATTAAGTGATAGTTATAAAGATACCGAAGCATTTAAAGGATTAGGAAATCACCCTAATGCTACAAAAATAAAAGAAGAAATCATTTTAAATTCGCTTAATATCTTGCTTAAACGAGGAATAAAAGGTCTTTATTTATATGCACATGATGAAAAACTAAGAGCTAAGTTACTAGAAGTTAAAAAATCTATTCTTTAATACAAAGAGATTAATACAAGGTTACTCATTAGTATTTAATATTTAGTCACAACA
Organism: Bacillus sp. AY2-1; assembly: GCF_008368965.1. Classification (NCBI taxonomy): domain Bacteria; kingdom Bacillati; phylum Bacillota; class Bacilli; order Caryophanales; family Bacillaceae; genus Bacillus; species Bacillus sp. AY2-1. The sequence goes on from NZ_QPEL01000202.1 coordinate 1,885, forward strand.
TATTCTACCATGCAGCTTCTGCTATACTTGTTATCCTACAACCTATTTGTTAGCGAGAATTTATATACTAAGTCAAAAAGAATGTAGGTTTTTAATCTACATTCTTTTGACTTCTTAATTTATATAATTTAAAAACGTTGTCTTCATATTTCTAAATTCTTGTCATGCTTCACATACAATAAAAGGTAGTGAGACCATCTATTCCTTGTACGTTGAAAGGAGAAGTCTTTAAATAGACTCAGCCGTTCCACGAATAAAAAACTTCAAAAATTACTAGCATCTTCCTAAATATTTCTTCTTATTCTACGAGGGACCGGTACTGTTCGGATTGAATCTCTATCGCCTCTCTAGTATATGATTTTATTTTTATATACGCATAGTCATCCGGACTTAAATTTAATTTTCTAATTGATAACCTAGCAAAATCAGAATCATGAGTACTAATTAGAACTTGTCTATCTTTCATTGCCACTAAATTAGATATAACATCTATGAAAGAATATGCATTAATATCATCTAGATTTTGAAATGGATCATCAATACCTATTACATTTAATTTACTCCAATTTTGAGATTTATTTAATGCTAAAAATATACTCATAGCTAATATAGTAGATTGTGCAGCACTTAGAGTAAGACTTGCATTTGTAGAGTTTTCTATATCTGCTTCTATATCCTCTTCCCCTATTTGAGTGTCTTTTAGAAGTATAAATAACTCGTTTCTCTTAGTTATTAAATTTATATAATTAAAATAAGAATGGGGAGAGATTTGTCTAAAATAATTATTTATTACTAGAGATAGGC
>NZ_QPEL01000203.1:0-10340 GCF_008368965.1 Bacillus sp. AY2-1
AATAAAGACAATACTGAAATACTAGAATTATTTAATTTTAATTCGGATGAGAAAACAAAAAAAATAGAAGCTATATTTAATAAAAATGAGAAGGATTATGAAAAACTCCAATTTTTTAACTTTTTTAGGCCCATTATTAAATATTATTTGTATAAATATTATGATGTAATTAATAATTACGAATTACTTAAAAACAATGAAATATTTTTACAAAGTTTAATTGCAAAAATAGCTGAGCTCCTATACCAAATTTCCTATCGTACACTGGTTTTAGAAGTTAATATTGCAAAATCAAATGATCTATTAATAGGAGAATCTTCAGAAGAAAGATTTTTATACTTCCAAAATTCATTATTAAAAGATGAAAGCTTTCTTAAAGATTTATATACGGAATATGGATGCTTAATATCGCTGATGAAACTGAACACTAAAAACTATTTAGATTTTATAATTGAGATATTAGAACGTACTTCTGCAGAAATTAACCAAATATCCACTGTATTTAATGGAGGTAAAGCATTAGGAAACCTATTAAATATTGAAACTGGATCTGGAGATACACACCAGGGTGGAAAAAGTGTTTCAATTCTATATTTCGCAACTGGTGGCAAGTTAATCTATAAACCTAGAGAACTTAATTTTGAAGAAGGATACTATAATCTGATAAACTGGATTAACGAACAAAATGTTCCTGGTATGAAGAAATTAAAAGCTGCAAAGTCGCTTTCAGTGAATGGAAGCGGATGGATGGAATTCATTCCATTTGAAGAATGTACGGATGAAGATCATGTAAACAACTTTTATTATCGTATAGGACATTTACTATGTCTTCTTCACGCATTGAATGCACGAGATTTTCACAGCGAGAACCTAATTGCAAATTCAGAACATCCAGTACTTGTTGATTTAGAATCTCTTATTCATGGTAGTTTGGAAAAAGAAGATAATTCTATAGCTGGTGCTATGGAGAATTGCGCCAAGCTTATCGAATCATCTGTTATTTCTATTCTGCTATTACCAAGTAGAATAGTTTTAAATGATAAATCTAATGTTAATGTTTTTGATTTAGGTGGTGTAGGAGGAAGCAAAGAACAACTCTCCCCATTCAAATCAGAGGTCATTCAGCATAATAATACTGATAATATTAAGGTTACTCGTGATTACGTAACTTTAGAGCCTAACAATAATAACCCTAAAATAAAAAATCATAATCAACAAATTGAACAATTTCTTAACCAAATACAAGAAGGGTTTAAACAAACTTACGATTGGATTTTAGATAATAAAGAAAAGTTCATTAACAAAATACTTGAGTTGTTTTCCAACCAAACATGTAGGATTCTTTTTAAACATACGTTTATATATGGACGTTTGTTACGAAGTAGTTATCACCCTGATTTATTAAGAAGTCCAATACATAGAGAAATTTTATTACATAGGATAGCATTGTATAAATTTAAAGAAAATTTCGAAAAAATATCACCCTATGAATTGAAAGATTTACTTATTGGCGATATACCCTACTTTACAACTAATACAAGCCTTAAAACCGTAAAAGATTCAAGAGGACAAACCGTTAATGGATATAATTTAAAGGTAACACCTTTAGAAACTTCCATAAAAAAAATCAGGGAATTTAGTACAAAAGATTTGAAAAATCAATTAAAATTTATTGATTTAAGTTTTATTCATACTGAAAATAAAAATGATAGTGCACTAACAAATGTAACATTCTCAAAAGGAAATCATTTACCTCAAAATAATTCAATAGAGGATCAAAATTCATCCTTACTTAAAATAGGAAACCATTTACTTGAAAATAGTATAATGGGCAAAACAGATTCTGAAATTGACAGAACTTGGATTGGTTTAATGATGTCTGGTAAAGATGAAATTACAACACGTATTGCATCAGTAGATTTCGATCTCTATAAGGGGAATAGTGGAATTTCATTATTTTTAGGTTACTTGAGTATTGCTACCAGGAATGAAGAATTTAAAAAAGCTGCCATTGAATCTCTAACTCCATGTATTAAACTTCTTAATAGTATTATAGAACGCAAAAAAAACAATGCAGAGGAAAATGAAATTTATTCCATTGGTGCCTTTAGTGGCCTGAGTGGTATTTTCTATACAATATTCCATCTAGGTAAATCTCTTAATATTGAGAAATTTATTGATTTTACATATGAAAATATCGGCTATCTTCTAGAGGATGTCAAAAAAGGACAAGACTATGATTTAATTGGTGGTTCAGCAGGATATTTAGGGGTTGTTCTTTCTATTTATAATAAAACAACTGATAAAAATAAAAAAGAAATGCTTTTGAAGATAGCAAATGAAATTTATCATGACTTAGAGAACAATGCTACATATTACTCTAATGATTCTGTATTTTGGGGTCCAAATTTAGAAACTGAGGGATATACGGGGTTTGCCCATGGAACAAGTGGAATCTCCGCAATGTTAATACGATTACATAAAATAACTAAAAATCCTAATATTTTAAAATTAATAGAGAAAACATTGAATTACGAACGATCAATGTTTAGTTCTAAAGATGCGAATTGGTACACTAATCTTTCAAGAGTTGGCATAAGTGTAGGTTGGTGTCATGGTGCACCAGGGATACTTTTAAACCGACTTATATTAAAAGATAATGGTTATTATGATGATATGATTAATCATGAAATTCAAGTAGCTCTTGATACTACAATCCAAAAAGGGTTTGGTAACAATAGTACTTGGTGCCACGGTGATACAGGAAACCTAGAAATTCTTCAATATGCTGCAAAAGTTTTAAATGATTCATATTTAGAAAATAACTGTCTTGCTACATATCATGAAATTTTCCGGAATTCCATCAACTCCAACTGGGATAAAGGATATTCTGGAACCGTAAATATCTATGGATTATTGGTCGGTTTAGCAGGGGACGGTTATTCTATTTTAAAACATAGAGCAGATTTGTCAATTCCAGGAATTCTTTGGCTAGAATAAAGCTGCTGTTTTAATATTCTGTTTTACATTTTTTTACTATAAAAAATATTATTATTCACCGTAATTAAGCTATCAAATATTTGATAGCTTAATTATCTATTAAATATAAAACATGGTTTTAGAAAAAAATAACTGTCGGTGAGGTCGGAGAATGTACTATTCAAAAAACAGGAAAATACCATTTATCGAGCAATTGCAACAAACAGAATGTGGTCTTTGTTGTGTTGCAATGGTATTAAGATATTACAATAGTAATCAACCTATCAGTGAAATAAGAAGGCACCTAGAACCTGGGAGAGATGGTACTGGTCTAAAACATTTATATCAACTGTTAAATGATTTAGGTTTCCATTCTCGTGTATATAAAACAACTGTAGAGGGTCTAAAACAAGTTACACTCCCTGCAATACTCCATTGGGATAATAATCATTTTGTAATTCTCGAAAAAATTAAAAACAATAAATTCTATATTATAGATCCCGCACTTGGTAGAAAAACTCTATCAGAAAATACTATAGAAAGTATGTTTTCTAATTATGTATTGACAACGAAACCTACTGAAAATTTTATACCAATAACTAAGAAGGATTCTGTTTTTAAAAATTTTTTACAAGATGTTTTTAGTAATAAACTGGTATTCCTTAAACTTTTCTTACTCACTTTCTTTGTTAGTGCAATTACATTATCAATTCCTATAATGATTCAAAAGTTAATAGATGGTGTAACTATCCATAATACTTTGAATATAAATACCATCCTATTATTTGCAGGTCTACTACTACTCTATGGTTTACTTTTACTTGCGAGAGGAAAATATATTGTAGATATACGAGCATTATTAGATCGTTCGCTGCTTGGGAAAGTATTTAGTCATCTGTTAAAAATCCCCTATAAATTTTTTGAGGTAAGAGCCAAAGGAGATTTATTATATAGAATAAATTCTATGAATATAATACGGGATTTATTATCCGAAAAGGTGATAGGTAGTATCATGGATGTCAGTGCTCTAGTTTTTATGACATTTTATATGCTATATAAGTCCCCGGTTTTAACAACCTTAGTGTTAGTTTTATTTTTAATAAGTATTGGGTTTACTCTATTTATGCATTCTCATATCAAAGAATATAGCTTATATGAAATGGTGGAAAGAAGTAAATTAAGTAAAATTCAAACAGAAGCCATTTCAGCAATATTTACAGTTAAGGTATCAGGCATTGAGGAAAATATATTTAACGTTTGGAAAAATAAATTAAATGATGTTTTATTTAGATATAAAAAACAGGCAAATTTACTTAACGTATATACAACCTTTACTCAAATGATGCAGACTATTTCCCCTTTTTTAGTACTTTTACTTGGATTAAAATTATATACTGAGAAAAATATTACTTTAGGTGAAGTAATTGCTTTTTATTCGTTAGCAGTCATGTTCTTTAACTATAGCTTTTCTATATTTCAAACATGGAATAACTTTATCGCAGCTACTAACACATTAGAAAGAATACAAGATATTACTAACGAAAAGATTGAAAAAGAAGGGAATTTACCTGTCCCTAATCCAATAAAAGGAGATATAAAGCTAGAAAATGTAACGTTTTCTTACAGTAAATATTCAAATCCTGTTATAAAAAATCTCTCACTACATATTAAAAGTGGACAAAAGGTAGCCATAGTAGGAGCTTCGGGTTCTGGAAAAAGTACCTTAGGTAAATTATTATTGGGTTTATATACTCCAAATAGTGGTGATATTTTTTATGATTCTTTAAATTTCAAGGATATTAATAAAAAACAATTAAGAAAGCAAATAGGGGTTGTACCTCAAGAAATCTATTTATTTAATGAATCTATTTATGATAACATCAGTTTAGGTCATAAAAACGTGGATATATACGCTGTCAAAAGGGCTGCTGAAATTGCTCAAATTTCAGATGAAATTGAAAAAATGCCTATGCATTACAATACTCTCGTTTCAGACATGGGATTGAATTTCTCTGGAGGCCAAAGGCAGCGTATAGCACTTGCTAAGGCTTTACTTAATGACCCAAGAATAATGGTCTTAGATGAAGCTACTAGCTCTCTAGATTCAATTAATGAAGCAAATATTGCTAATCATTTCAAAAATATTGGTTGTACTTGTATTATAATTGCCCATAGACTTTCAACAATTGTAGATTCTGATATAATTTATGTTTTAGATGATGGAAAAATTGTTGAACAGGGCACACATACTGAGTTAATGAACTTACAAGGGAAATACTGTAAACTTTATACACAGGGCGAGTCGAGTGATAATTCTATTAAAATAGAATCAAATGAGGAATTATCACAATCGATATCTTCTTAAGGATAGCTAAGTAATTAAAAATTGTGGAGTTAAATTTTTATTAAAACAAAAAAAGTAAAAAACATTTATTTATATGTTTTTTACTTTTTTTTAAATGAAATTATAGTTTGTCCATAAGTAGAATCAATAGCCCAGTCTATATCCATTTCCTTTGACATAAGGGAAATAATGGATAATCCTATTCCTGTCCCCTTACTTGAGTGATTGCTATGTTCGAATCCCGGACCATGATCAATAACTGAAATAGTTTCTTGGTTATCACTTGTACTTATGTATATACCAATATAATTCCCCTCACTGGCATATCTAATTACATTTTGTATAACATTATCTATAATCCTTTGAAACCAGTTTTGATCAATATACCAATAAATTTGCTTTTCTGGTATTTTAACGTCTATATAAAAACCTCTTTCTTCTAAGGAATTATACCAGGAAGCAATAATCTTTCTTAATAAAGATGTTATGTTTATATCCTTTGGGTTAAATGGATATTTTTTAGATGTTAATAAAGAATATGATAATAAATTATCTATAAGTTCAGCAATATAACTAATTTTATCATCCATTAATACTATGATTTCTTTTCCTTTAATTGAAGTTACTTCCTTTTCTAATAAGTTAATTTGAGTGCGGAATACCATTAAAGGCGTTCTTAAGTCATGAGAAAGGTTAGCAATTAAATCTCTTCTAAATTCTGCTTCTTCACGTTCCTTCAAACGACTTTTTTCTAAAATTTGAATCATATTATTAAAGTTTTGTTCTAATAAACCGATTTCATCCATTTTTGATAACTCAATTGTTTTTGGTATTGATTCTTCTTTAGAAAGTTTCATAGCTTTTTGTAACCGGATTAACCTATTACGAATATCGCGGAAAAAGAGTCCCGAAAAAATCAAAAAAATTATCAAAATCAATAGAATTACGGTAATAAAAATAGTGCTGTATTCTTTTTGCATTCGTGAAACAGGGTATTCAATATACTTTTTAGGAAGCCGTATTACCATAAAAGCTTCTTTTTTTTCTTTCCCCATATAACTCACTACAGTATAAAATTCTCCATTTATACTTTTTTTCATAAAATCTATACTATAATTCACTGTCCATTGTGAGGGGATATTAGACGGCTTTGAAACGGGGAAATGAGCTCTCCCTTGATTATCGACCCAAAACGTAGAAGCTTGAGGATAGGCTTTATGTATAGAATGAAAAAACTCTTTAATTTTTTCAGGATTTTCTGCATTTAACAACTTAGAATTTTCATTCCAAACTTGTTCAATCTCTTTAGTACTGTAATAAGGTTCAGAAATGGCTAGCTGCGTATAAGATAATGTGAAAATTATCGAAGTCAATGGAAACATGACTGGAATTATAACTATAGCAATTAAAATGATAAAAATATATTTTTTTAATAAAGATGTACTCTTCTTCATCCTCTTAATCGATAGCCTATTCCATGTATAGTTTCAATTATTGTTGGATTACTGGGGTTTATTTCAATTTTTTCTCTTAAATATCGAATGTGTACCATGAGTGTCTTATCCCCTTCTATATAAGAAGTTTTCCAAATAGCTTCAAAGATTTGTTCTTTTGTTAATGTCTGATTTAGATGCTGCATTAGATAGAAGAAAATTTGATGCTGCTTACCAGTTAACTCTATCTCTTTATCTGTTATAGTATTAAAAACTCGATATTCCTTTGTAGAAACTTGAAGATGCTTAATTGCTTGTAAGGTATTTTCTAGTCTATTATACCGCCTCAATAAAACTTCTATTCTTGCTAATAATTCTTTAAAATGAAATGGCTTAGTTAAATAATCATCAGCGAATAATAGTCCTTGTAATTTATCATCTAATGCAGTACGTGCAGTCACTAAAATTATTGGGATGTCTGGATAGTTTTTTTTAAACCTTTGCCCCAGTGTGAAACCGTCTAATCCTGGAAGCATAATGTCCAAGATAATTAGATCTGCGGTTTTAATCGCCTCATAACATCCTTTTTCTGAAGTAAACCAAGATACTCTGTAAGATTGCTTTTCTAAATCAATTTTTATTTGTTTTCCTATCTCAATTTCGTCTTCGATACAAATAATGTGCTTCACGTTCTCACCCCTTAATATCAAATCAATTTTACTTATTTAACTATATAACAATTACTATATTATGTAAAAAAAGAAATTTAAACAAATTTTAAACTATATAGAAATTTAATTTAACCTTCATGAAATATAATAAATATAAGGTGGTGTTTATATGAAATATATTGTTGAAACAAATAATCTAACTAAAAAATATAAAAAAAGTAGTGTGGTTAGTGGTGTGAATCTAAAAATTCCTGAAGGTGAAATTTATGGATTTTTAGGACCCAATGGTGCTGGAAAGACAACTAGCATTAGAATGTTACTAGGTTTAATTAAAGCGACTGAAGGTAATATTTCAATTTTTGGTAAAGATTTAAATAAAAATCGTTTATCTATTTTATCTGATGTTGGAGCACTAGTAGAAAATCCTTCTTATTATGCACATCTCAATGCAATTGAAAATTTAGAAGTTTATAGAATTTTAAGAAATATACCAAAAGAAAAAATACATGCTGTTTTAAAAACTGTCGGACTGCAGAATGCAGCACACCAAAAAGTTAAAGAATACTCTCTAGGCATGAAACAACGTCTTGGTCTTGCCATTGCATTACTTGGTGATCCTAGATTATTAATTTTAGATGAACCAACAAATGGACTTGATCCCCAAGGGATACATGAAATGCGTGAATTAATAAAGAGTCTCGCTAAGGAAAGAGGCATTACTATACTAGTATCCAGTCATTTATTAAGTGAAATAGACCAAATGGCTACATATGTTGGGATTATTTCAAAGGGACGGCTCATTTTCCAGGATAAAATTGAAGTTTTACGACAACATTCACATAATTCAATTAAGATTTTAGTTAATAAACCTAAGGAAGCATGGAAAATCATTCTTGCTAGTGGTATACCGTCAGTGATGGAAGAGGATAAAATTGTTATATCTAATACTGATAATACAGCTATAGCTAAGATTGTGAAGGCTTTAGTAGCAAATGATATATCGGTATTCCGTATTGAAGAAGAAAAAAATTCACTTGAAGATATTTTCCTAAACATCGTAAAGGAGGAACAAAACGATGTACAAATCCCTCTTAGCATCTGAATTTCTTAAATTAAAGCGTAAGTGGGTTTGGTTTTTAATAATGATAGCCCCAATAGGTGTTATTATACTTCAAGGAATAAATTTCAGTTTAAGATACGATTACTTAATTGAAAAATATAAAAATGATTTATGGGGAGGGCTACTTTCAAATGTTCAGTCTCTTTCCCTTCCAGCAATAATACTAGGAATTACAATTATTACTTCTATAATAGCCCATTTAGAACACAGCTCTACTTCTTGGAAACACCTTTTAATACTACCAATAGAAAAAAGAAAAATATTTATAGCTAAATTTATATTAAGTTTTATTTTATTATTTATATCTTGTTCCATCCTCTTTATAGGCAGTATTTTTTTAGGTATAGGACTAGATTTTGGATATTCTATCCCATGGTTAAAAGTTATAAAAATTAGTTTTTTCCCTTACTTTTCTGCTTTACCAGTTTTAGCATTACAATTATGGTTATCCATTGTTTATAAAAATCAAGGGATAACATTAATAGTGGGAGTTTTAGGTACAGTATTAGCACTATTCTCAGAATCCTTGCCAGATTGGATTATATGGAAATTACCCTCACTTGCAAGTAAATCAGATACAACTACACTGTTAGGGGCAACTGTTGGGATTTTACTAATTTTGATAGCAACATTTGATTTTGTAAGAAGGGATGTGGATAAATAATGCTAAATTTAAGATTATTTTTGGCTGAATTCCATAAGATTAAAAAGACAAAAATTTGGCTACTATTATTTATTAGTCCCCTTTTAACAGGGATGTTAACTTACCTAAAAGTGGGTGATACATTAGCATCTTTAAATAATTGGGAAATTATTTATTCATTTGCTTCAATAATACACGCTATGATCTTTCTCCCATTATTAACTGGAATTTTTACCGCTTTTATCTGCCGTCACGATCATTTACATGGTGGGTGGAAGCAATTACTAGTTCAGCCTATAAAACGTTATCAACTTTACTGTACTAAAGCTATATTTGTGCTATTTTTTATAATTATTACTCAACTTTTATTTCTTTTAGAAATAATTATAGTAGGTTCTATGTGCGGGGTAACAGGCCCTTTTCCTACAACAAATATATTGAAATCTTTAATAGGTGGAATATTTACAACATTACCTTTAATAGCACTTCAAATGTGGCTTTCCGCAATATGGTCCAGCTTTGCTGCTCCAATGGTAGTATGTGCTGGTCTAACGATACCTGGTATGATAATTAGTCAGTCTGAACGATTTGGTCCAATTTATCCATGGAGTCAACCCCTTTTAGCTATGTTACCTTCAGGGAGTGAAACAGGGATACTATTTATTTCTACCAAAAGTATATTAATTGTATTGATTAGTTTTATTATTTTCTTTATTGGAGGATTGCTTAATTTTAATAGAAAAACATATTAACTCTATAAATTAGAAACTATGACATAAAAATTACTATAGCACCAAGAAGAATCTATTATTATATTGTTGATATAGTTAATATCAACAATATAATATTCAAATTCAAAATAGCCGCTCCACATCTACAAGGAGACGGCTTCTTCTCTTACTTCCTATATACTCGGCTTTATTCGTTATAGGGATTCAGCCATAAATTGGGGGCTAAAGATTCAACTTGAGTATGATTTATTAATTGAAGAATTTATATTTCGAAAGTTTAAAGGAAACATCCACCTGCATTTTATGTAAAGTTATGCTTCCTGCTATAAATTGATACTTAAAGGAAAAAGCAGAAGCAACATTCGTGTCAGTTTACACTTTTACACTTTTATATTTGTGTAAAAGTGTAAAAGTGTAAA